>LBYO01000001.1 GCA_000996205.1 Parcubacteria group bacterium GW2011_GWA1_40_21
AGTTCTTCAGAACTCTTTTCAAGACATTGGAATTGGTTTAGCGAATTTCATTCCTAATCTTTTCGTAGCAATCGTCATATTCATAGTCGGTTGGATAATCGGTTCTATTCTTGGCAAGGTTGTCGGGCAGATTATAAGTTCTCTTAAAATAGATAACGCGCTTAAGAGCGCGGGGGTCGGCGAATTGGTCGCTAAAGCCGGATTCAATTTGAACGCCGGAGCTTTCATCGGTGGACTCATAAAATGGTTTTTCATAATCGTGTTCTTGGTCGCCGCTCTTGATGTTCTTAAATTGACGCAAGTAAATCAGTTTTTGCAGAATGTGGTGTTAAGCTATTTACCTCAAGTCATCGTAGCGATGTTTATTCTTCTCGTCGCTGTTGTTATAGCGGAAGCGATGCAGAAAGTTGTTGTCGGTTCGGCTAAAGCGGCAAACATAAAGTCAGCAAACTTTTTAGGAGCTGCCACAAAATGGGCTATTTGGATTTTTGCCATCTTGACGACAATGATTCAGCTCGGTATCGCTGTGTCTTTCATTCAGACTTTGTTCACCGGAGTGATAATCGCTTTCTCTCTTGCTATCGGACTTTCTTTCGGATTGGGAGGGCAGGAAGCGGCGGCTGGATATATTGAAAAGATCAGACACGAAATTGCGGACAGAAAACACGGAGAATAAATAACTGGTTGATAAAAATAAAAAATAATTTTTTCCCGCGCTCGTTTGGAGCGCGGTTTTTTGCGCAAAAATTTTGCTTGACCTTTTACATAGAGTATGATTAAATTTTTGTATTATCAAGTCTGATAATCCTTATCGCAGGGTGTGCGGTTTGTTCTTTGAACAATAAGGAGGAGTGAAAATGCCCAATCAATTTAACCCGTTGTTTGATTTTATGTCCGAGAAAGCATCTGAGTTGGTCGAGTGGATATATAGAAAAAATAGAAAAAAATTAGTCATAGTTACAAGTTTTGTAATAGCATTAATAGGGTCATTGGGATGCTATTGCAGTATTAAAATATTTGGAATATCTGTTCATGACACAGTTGGTTTGGCCATTTTTCTTGTGGCCATGATCTTATATTTCATGTTCTATGCTTTAATCATAGGTGATATGAGATACAAGAAGAAGACAGGAAGATTTTAGTTACATCTAATAGCTTATCCGCTATGCAGGACAGATTTTAATAACCCTGCCGCAAAAACTTGCCGAATTGATTAAGGCAAATAATGTGACTTCTTCTGATTCCTCTAAACTTTATAACGAAGCCCCAGTAATCTGACTATTAACCGCAGATTATTAGAAGTAAAGCCCCAATTATAGAAATATAAAATTGGGGCTTTTTGTTTTGGAAATTTACTTTGAATGACAAAACGAGAGTTTCGTCATTCAAAGTTTTCTAAAACCTACCACCTACTACCTACAACCTAACACCTTCTTCAAATTCGCTTGACACCGATTTTCTTTTATATATACTAGTGAGCATTGATGAATATGTTAAAAAAACTAAATTTAAAGCGGAAAAAATAGCCGAACTTTTTGGTTGTTTTATTAATCCGCTTTAAAGGCGGTTTTTGTTTTTTTGAGTTAAATCAAAAATTCCGAACGAATGAATCTTGACAACTAAATTCTGTCGCAGCACGACCATTTTATTATGGGTCTTTTAATGTGTTGCAGACAGGCAGGTAAGACTGTTAAATGAAATTTGATTTTATTTAACAGGTTAAAACAATAAATATTGTGGTTTTTAAATTTCCTAATGGGAAATTTAAGAGCATATGGTGGATGCCTTGACTCTAAGAGGCGATGAAGGACGTAGCGTAGCTGCGATAAGCTTCGGGGAGGTGCCTAGCAACCTTTGATCCGGAGATCTCCGAATGGGGAAACCCCTCCCTGCGCAAGCAGGGTGAGCCTGCGTTGCGCGGGTAAATTCCAAATTACAAATTCCAAATCACAAACAAATTCAAAATTTCAATTTCTAAATTCAAAACGAGGACTCAATGTTTCGTTTTTAATTTCTAATTTTGGTCATTGGATATTGTTTGAAATTTGGCGCTTGTGATTTGTGATTTTCGCGCGCAGCGCGGGTAGCATACCCAGGGAAGTAAAACATTTCAGTACCTGGTGGAAAAGAAAACAATGCCGCGCAAGCGGCGACATTTCCTTAGTAGTGGCGAGCGAAAAGGAAATAGCCCAAACCGGCGTGCTTCGCACGCAGTTTATAAAGTAAAAAGTTTATAAAGTTCATAAAGTAAAAGAGGAATGCGCTTTGCATTTGTCTTCACTTTATGACTTTACGGACTTGATGAACTTTGTGACTTGCGCGCGAAGCGCGTTGGGGTTGTAAGACGGTAGCGTCATTATTTATAATGAGAAAAGTTACAAAATATTTCGTTAGCAGAATTTGCTGGGAAGCAAAGCCCTAGAGGGTAATAGCCCCGTAAGTGAAAATGAAATATCTTTTCCGCTGCTGTTCTTGAGTACCTCAAGACACGAATGGCTTGGGGGAATCTGCCGGAACTAACCGGTAAGGCTAAATACTCTTAGAGATCGATAGTGAACAAGTACCGTGAGGGAAAGGTGAAAAGTAGCCCGGTAAGGGCAGTGAAATAGACCTGAAACCATATGCTTACAAGGAGTCGGAGCCGTGCATAGCACGGAAATTCCAAATTACAAATTCCAAATCACAAACAATGCCCAATATCCAAATTACAAAACTCCAAACGAGACACCTCGTTTTTAATTTGTAATTTCGGTCATTGGATTTGTTTGTAATTTGGTGTTTGATTATTGGTGCTTCCGTGCTGTGCGCGGTCACGGCGTGCCTATTGAAGAATGAGCCAACGAGTTGATGTATGCTGCTTAGCTAAGCCCCCAAAGGGTGGAGCTTTAGGGAAACCGAGTGTGAATAGCGCGTATCGTGCTTCGCACGCAGTTTATAAAGTAAAAAGTCTATAAAGTCCATAAAGTAAGAGAGGAATGCATTTCGCGTTTGTCTTCACTTTATAACTTTACGGACTTGATGAACTTTGTGACTTGCGCGCGAAGCGCGTAGTAGTATACATCAGACCCGAAGCCAAGTGAGCTTGCCATGAGCAGGGTGAATCCCGACGAAAGTCGGGAGGAGGCCCGAACCGGTTAGCCGTGCAATACTATCGGATGACTTGTGGTAAGAAGTGAAAAGCTAATCGAACTTGGTAATAGCTGGTTCTCTCCGAAATAGCTTTTGGGCTAGCGTCTGGATTACCTTCTGGGGGTAGAGCACTGGATGGTCTAAACAGGGAGAAATCTCATTAGACCAATCAAACTCCGAATACCAGAAGTAAACTTCCAGGCAGTTAGACCGTGGGGGCTAAGCTCCATTGGTCAAAAGGGAAACAGCCCGGATCTCAACTTAAGGTCCCTAAATCTATGCTAAGTACGCTTGAGGTGGTGGAATTTCACAGACAGTGAGGATGTTGGCTTAGAAGCAGCCATCATTTAAAGATAGCGTAACAGCTCACTCACTAAGAGATTCTGCGCCGCAGATAATCGGGGTTAAGCATAGTACCGAAATTGAGGGTTTGTGCGAAGCACAAACGAGTTAAAAGTCTTAAAGTCCTTAATGTCATTAAAGTAAGCACAGAAATGTATTTACTTTCGACTTTCGACTTTTTACTTTCGACTCGCTTGTGCTTCGCACAAGCGGTAGGAGAGTATTCTCATCGCGATGAAGCCAAAGGCGTGAGCCATGGTGGAGCGTTGAGAAGTAAGAATGTTGGCACAAGTAACCACAATGCGGGTGAGAACCCCGCACGCCGAAAGACCAAGGTTTCCTTGGCGATGACAATCAGCCAAGGGTTAGTCGGGCCTAAGCGGATGGCGAAAGCCGCACGCGATGGACACATGGTTAATATTCCATGACTTTTATGTATTGTGACGGGAGGACGGAGTCTAGTATGTTTTGCGCATTATTGGATTTGCGTTCGTGTCGTAAGGAGGGCTTCCAGGAAAATCCGGAAGCGCGCCGCAAGGCAACTTCAAGCGAAGCGAAAATCCGCCGGTTCGCCGGTGGAAATGAGACAAAGCAGGCTCTCAAGAAAATTCCCTAAACTTAAATATGTAAAATCCGTACCGCAAACCGACACAGGTGGTCAGCTCGAGTAGAGCAAGGCGAACGAGTGAGAGGTCCCCAAGGAACTCGGCAAAAAAGCAGCCGTAACTTCGGAATAAGGCTTTCCCTGGGCACTACTTTGTTTTTTAGTATTTGTAAATTATATTAGGGTTCAAAATTCAATTAAAAAGGAGATAATCTATGGCTAAATTTCTTTTAAAGATGTCGGGTACAGATCAGAATGGAAAAACCATTGAAACACTTCGCACTGTTCACGGAGACCAAAAGGAAATTGATCGGGCAGCATGGGAGATTACACAATCCTGGATAAAAGAAGGTATCTGTAACATCCATGTTGTTGGGGTTGGGGAAGTTCTCCAATCTTTTGACTCAAGTCAAAATTGAATTTTCCCTGTGATGTTTCCGCGAAAACTTTCGCGGAAACATCACTCTAATATAGTTTGCAAGTGATAACTTAAAAATAAAGTAGTGCTCGGGGACGCAGCTAAAGTATCTCTGGCAACTGTTTATCAAAAACACAGCTCCCTGCGAACTCGTAAGAGGATGTATAGGGGGTGACACTTGACCAATGCCAGAAGGTCAAATACCGACGGTGTTCAGCACTTATTTCTTAAAATATTTTTGAGAAATAAGTGCTGGATGCTGATTGGTATAAGCCCTGGTGAATGTCGGCCGTAACTATAACGGTCCTAAGGTCCAGCACTTATTTTTTTAAAAAATAAGTGCTGGAGGACTGGGACTGTTATAGCCAGTAAAAAATAAACTGGGATAAACAAATTAAACACATAATCATTACATTTTAGAGCTACCTATCATGCCGTAATGCATGAATAGTCCATCGTGATCAACGAGAGACCAACGTCACGGACCCAAACTTGCAAAGTGGGTTAAGAGAGAGTCCTTCTTTAAGGAAGAGAAGAGCGAAATTCCTTGTCGGGTAAGTTCCGACGCGCACGAATAGTGTAATGACTGGAGAACTGTCTCGGGGGCTTGCTCGGTGAAAATACAGTACCGGTGAAGATGCCGGTTACCTGCAGCTAGACGAAAAGACCCTAGGAGCTTTACTACAATTTTATATTGAGTGTATGTTTCAACTGCGTAGCGTAGACGGTAGACTTTGAAGTCTTGTTCTCGGATGAGATGGAGTCGTCGATGAAACACCGTTCTTTTGTGATATGCATTCTAATCCGCGCGGCAAAAACGAGCGGAGACAGTATATGATGGGTAGTTTTAGTGGGGCGCTATCCTCCCAAAAAGTAACGGAGGAGCCTATTAAGGTTGGCTAGGCGCGAATGGAAACCGTGCTGATAGTGTAATGGCACAAGCCAGCTTGACTGCGAGGCGTACTTGCCGAGCAGGTGCGAAAGCAGAGCATAGTGAACCGATGGTCCGCATTAGACGCGGCCAGAGATTATCGGACAAAAGCTACCCTAGGGATAACAGGCTGGTAGTGCCTAAGCGTCCATAGCGACGGCACTGTTCGGCACCTTAACTCTCAATTAAACACTGAGAAACATCGGGGTGCCTATCGCAGTAATGCGATACAAAAATAATTTGGCTTATAACGGTGGACTCCATGCGTAAGATTGTATCAATTTGGTATAATTAACTGCATGGACAATACCGTGGGAAGTCTAACCCAATTACAAAAGTCATTTCTCATTGGAACTCTTTTAGGAGACGGATATATCCGTCAAGCAAAAGGGAGGAGAAATGCATTTCTTGAGATAAATCATTCAATGGCTCAAAGAGAGTATGTTGAGTGGAAATACGAAATCATAAAAAATTTAACGCGAACTGGTCCAAAATCCAGAAAAGGAAATGGGAACCGGATAGCATATAGATTTTTTACAAAACAACATCCTGAATTTACAAAAATAATGGATTTGTTTTACAGAGATAAAAAGAAATGTATTCCTGATCTAGTATTAGATCCAATGAGTTTGGCGGTATGGTTTATGGATGATGGCAGCAGATGTGATAAAAGCAATGTTTATCTTAATACTCAGCAATTTTCAAAAGATGATCAGTATAAATTATTGAAATATTTAGAAAATATGGGATTAAGCGGGACATTGAACAAAGACAAAGAATATTACCGCATCAGATTTACATCATCCAGTATTCCTAAACTATTTGGAATAATTGAAAAACATATTATTCCATCTATGAAATACAAAATTGGATTATGACCCTGTAGAGACTTGGCCTTAACTGGTCGGAGTGTGAAGGAAGACTTCATGCTAACACGCCGAACCCCCTCACCAGTTTTAGAATTAGATATTTCTAAAACTTAAAACTGGTGAGGGGTGAAGATATAGTCCGATCCTTCCGGTAACGGAAGAAAAATACGACACTGCGATGTCGGCTCAACTTATCCTGGGGGTGTAGAAGCTCCCAAGGGTTTGGCTGTTCGCCAATTAAAAAGTTACGCGAGCTGGGTTCAGACCGTCCAGCACTTATTTTGCTACATAGACTACGTACACAAACAAAAGTATCAAATAATATTTTGATATGACAATTTGCTTTGTGTAGCAAAATAAGTGCTGGACAATCTGAATCCTCAGAGGACTTTTCGTCTATGAAAAAAGAAACCTAAACGCAATAATATTGCGTCGGTTAAATAGAAAACCAATCAAATCACGGCGGTCTTTTGTAGAAATACAAAATGTACAGAGCTGATTAATATCGGTGGAGTCCATATAAATGGATAATATCGAGGGAAGTTTATAGGCTTTATTGAGGATGTTCTTTTAAGGGCGGTGTAGCTCAAGAGTATCGTGTGTTGAAAGACGAAAGTCGAGGATACACACTTTAGCGAGAACGCTTTCTTGAATTATTACAAAGTTCAGATAAAAGAGGATACAGATAAAAATCCTGTCATCGTCCGCCAACATTGCCAAGAAAATTATTTTCTTGGCTCCTCAGTAAAGTCTATAAATACCCGTAGAGACTAAACATCAGATGTCTTAACTCGAAAGAGAAAGACAAAGTCATAGTCCGATGCGTTTAGCAATAAACGATATCATGCGTGAGACAGGTTGGTCTCCTATCTGCTGCAGGCGTTGATTCTTGAGAAGATTTGTTCCTAGTAAGTAATTGCTACTTTCATGAGCAATCATGATTGAAAATGCTGCTCATAACGGTGAAGCCTTCATATGATTCAGGTCTTAGAATTGTAATACTTGAGGTCCTTGTGTTATAATTCGCTTGAGGACCAGAATCCTCTTTAAGGTAATACCGTGGGAAGTCGATCTAAAATTGCAAAAGAATTTGATAGAGCATACATCGCGGGTTTTCTTGATGGTGATGGGAGCTTAATGCTTCAGATCAAAAAACGAAAAGATGGCAATATCGGAATACGATTTATGCCAACAATTTGTTTCTATCAAGATACCCGCCATGAGAAAACTTTGTACTGGATACAAGAAGTTTTGGGCATTGGATATCTTTCCAAAAGGAATGATGGAATGACCGAACTTCGTATAAATGGTTTCAGACAGGTGAGGAATATTCTGAACTTGTTATCGCCATATATACGATTTAAGAAACTTCAAAGCGACGCGTTAAAAAACGCATGTGAAATACTTTCAGATACAAAGTTTAAAATGTTAAGCAAAGAGAAGTTAAAAGAACTCGTTAATTACATTCTGGTAATTCAAAGTGAAAACTATATTACCAAGAAAAAGAAAACGCGAGAGGAACTTCTTGCTATGTTAGGTTTGACCCCGTAACGACTCATGTTGAAAGATACATGGACTCATGCGTTGAGGAATCCAGCCTCAGTTTGCAAAAACTTGAGCTGGACAGCTCGTATGGGTAAAATGCAGCCCCCCTCTGCTCGCAAGCAGAGGGGGAAGGTATAGTCTACACTCCTAGAAATAGGGGATAATATTCGTAGCCATTCGTATCATTCGAATAATTCGTATATTCGTATTGATTACGAGCGAAGCGAGTATGTGACGAGAGGACCGGAATGAACTAACCTCTGGTCTATCTGCTGTCCCGCCAGGGGCACCGCAGAGTAGCTAAGTTGGGAATGGATAACCTCTGAAAGCATCTAAGAGGGAAGCCAACTTCAAGATTAGGAATCGTTTGAGACCCCTAAGAGATTATTAGGTTGATAGGCTCTAGGTGTACGCGCAGTAATGCGTTTAGCCGAGGAGTACTAATCCGTCGATTCTTATTAGGAAATTTAGAAACCAGCCCGAAACATTTTCGCCGCAAGGCGAGGTGTTGGGCAAATTGTTTTAACCTGTTATATGAGATTAAACATCTCATTTAATAAAACTTACAAACTCGGCGCTTTTTTTCGTTGCAAGCTCCGTTTGCTCCCGCGCAGTATAATAATACAGCTTGGTCTCAATACTCGCTTGCGCCTCGAACTGCATCCAAGTTTGTAAGTTTTATGAAATTAGTCCTTTGATTTTTGTGTCGGGGCCGGGCTGAATGGTATCGGCACTCTCTGAATTTGAGAGAGGAACAGGTTCGATTCCTGCGGCCCCGACCATAAATTATTTCAATATTATTTTGTTAAACTTTTTGTTCTGGTGGCTTGGCGCCATGGAAACACCTGTTCCCATTCCGAACACAGAAGTTAAGCGTGGTAGCGGCGATGATACTCTTTAATGGGGAAAGTAGCTAGCCGCCGGTACAAAGTGTTTAACAAAATACCCCAAATTACAAAATGCAAAAATTTAGGTCTTCGGGTCGCAAAAGCTGTTTGTCTTTTAAATGTTTTTGCTCAACCAGACCATAAATTTTTACATTTTGTAATTTGGTGAAAATGTATTCCAGAAAAACACCGCGTGCTTGCGCGGTGTTTTTCTGTTAAAATAGTTTTATTATTCAGAGGTTATTTTTATCTTCCCTAAAACCTACAACCTAAAACCTACAACCTAATCCATGTCATCCTGGTCCCAAAAAAGAAAATCAATTTATTTTTTAATTTTCGCTGGTCTTTTATTCATTTTTATAATCTTGCCGGCGTATTTGATTTTTTACAAACCGCCCACCTGCAGTGACGGCAAGCAAAATGGAAGCGAAAAAGGAGTTGACTGCGGAGGCTCCTGCGTAAAACTCTGCCGTTCGCAATATCTTGACCCGAATGTCATCTGGACAAGAGTCATTAAAGTCAAGTCTGGAATTTACAGCGCTCTTGCTTATATTTCTGATTTACGAGAGAAAAGGCGAGACTTTTATTCCGCCCGATAAATTTTTCGCTGTTTTTGAAGATGAAATTCCAACCGGCAAAAAAATTCCGGTAAAGGCCATTTTTGAGTTTACGAGTGTCGCCTTATGGAAGAGACAAGAAAATAAGGAAGTCGGAGTGACTGTTTTGAAAAAAACGATTTCGCGCGAGGATTACTCTCCTCGCGTTGACGCGACTCTGGCAAATAATACGCTTAAGCCCATATCCAATATTGAAGTCGTGGCGATAGTTTATGGCGAAGACGCCAACTCTCTGGGTTTCTCTCGGACTTTTATTGACAAGCTGAACAAGGAAGAATCCCAGGATGTCTCTTTCACATGGCCGGAACCCTTCACTTCCAATGCCGTAAAAATAGAGATTATCCCGAGAGTGTATGGAAAAAAATGAAAGATTTATTTTTAAAAGCCGACAATGAATATTCCCGCGACAGAAGAGTGATAAAGGTTTTTCAGGTTGATTGGATACTGCTTTTGTCGGCGATTTTCATAGCCATCGCCGGACTCGTAACAATGAACTCTTTTACCGGAGATAACCCTTACTTTGAAAAACAAACAATATGGATATCAATTTCAGTTGCGGCATTTTTCCTCGTGAGTCTTTTTGATTTCAGGTTTTTGAGAAGAACGGCGGTGGTCGTCTCTATTTTTATTTTGTCTTTCACAATGCTTGCCGCTCTCTTGGCTTTAGGCTCGGTTACTAAAGGCGCGAAAAGCTGGTTCCATCTAGGATTCTTTTCTTTTCAGCCGGCTGATCTCGTGAAGTTTGCCGTAATAATTCTTTTGGCTAAATATTTTTCCAGAAGGCATATAGAAATATCCAACATTAGGCACATATTAATTTCAGGCGCTTACGCGTTTATAGTTTTGATTATGGTTCTTGCTCAGCCGGATTTCGGTTCGGCAATGATAATTTTTCTTTTGTGGCTCGGTATGGTGTTAATGTCAGGAATTTCCAAAAAGCATCTCTTGGCGGTATTTCTTGTCGGAGCGATTTCTTTCGGCGGACTGTGGGGTTATGCTTTTAAAGATTATCAAAAAAAGAGAATAATGACTTTCATATATCCTTTGTCTGATGTCCGCGGCGCCGGTTATAACGCTTATCAATCTACGATTGCCGTCGGTTCAGGACGGCTTTTTGGAAAAGGGATTGGATACGGAACCCAGTCCAAACTGAAGTTTCTTCCGGAATATCAAACGGACTTTATTTTTGCGGCTTATGCTGAAGAATGGGGATT
Source organism: Parcubacteria group bacterium GW2011_GWA1_40_21 (assembly GCA_000996205.1). Classification (GTDB taxonomy): domain Bacteria; phylum Patescibacteriota; class Minisyncoccia; order Phycocordibacterales; family GWA1-40-21; genus GWA1-40-21. The sequence goes on from LBYO01000001.1 coordinate 10,557, forward strand.
CTTCGGAGTAATTTTGCTTTTTTCACTATACGGCATTTTGTTTTGGCGAATAATTTTGAATGCTTATCAAGGGGCCACTAATTTTGAAATCCTTTACGGCGCCGGATTGGCAATTCTTTTTATGAGCCATTTTATCATCAATGTCGGAATGAATATCGGACTTCTGCCGGTGACAGGCATCACCTTGCCGTTTATGAGCTACGGCGGAACGCATCTTCTAGCCGGTTTTATCGGACTTGGAATTTTAATGGGTATGCGCCGCTACAGAATGGCAACCCATAGAGATGTTATGAAAAATGAATTTTTGGGGCTTTGAGCTGTGCCGAAATTTTAGCGCGAATTTTTAAAAAAAGAGGGTCGCTATGTCTTAATAGCGACCCCGTTTGAAACCCGTTTTGTTAATCTACATTTGCTTGCGCGCGAGGAACTCGCTCCCCTTGCCGACATCAGTGTTTATCGGAATATTCTGTTTGCAGAGTGGACAATCTGCTTCATTGAACGCGTCAAGCTTTACATTCACAAGAGCAATGAGCTTCGACACATCCGCAACATCTTGTGGTGTTATTCCTCCGCGATTACAGAGAACACCGAGACCTATAACCTTGCCTCCGACTGCTCGCGTAGCCTCAATCACTTTCTTGGCAGAACCGCCGGTAGTGAGAACATCTTCCACCACCAGAACGTTCTTGCCCGCGATTAGCTTGTCGTAGCCGCGCTTGATGACGAAATTCCCAGTCTCAATATAACATTTTCTCCCCTTATTGAGAGGATCTGGAATTGCTACAGCTTCTTTCTCGGCATAAACTCCTAACACCTCACGATTGTGGCGATCCATTTTGGTTAAATGATAGGCTACCCACTGTGAAAGTATTACCCCGCCGATTGTCGGAGCAATGACTACTTCTACCTTGTCCTCGCTATATCTGAATTGCTCGGCGATCTCATGACAGAGGTAGTACATATCCACGGTGTGGGGGTATAACGCATCCTTATTGACATACGCCGTGCCGTGCTCCCAAGATGTGTAGACGACATGACTCCCCGTGATAATTGCTCTTGCTTTAGCGAGGACTTTTTGCACTTCCGACTCATTCATAATTCAATCTCCTTTCTTATTGTGAAATGAACAATCATAGCCGGACACCCGGCTGATTACTAAATTCAGACTAATAAAAAAAGCGACAAAAAGCAAGAAAACCCCACTCCGCGATTACGCTCCGCGGGGTCATACCACTTAGAAGTGGTAATTTTAAAATATTTTTTACGCTCAGTTTATTATAAATCTTTCAAGTGCGTGCACCGCGAAGCCCCGCTCTGCGCGGGGCGAAGTGGTGGACCTATGGGGAATCGGACCCCAGCCTTCCCGATGTTCATCGGGATGTTCTACCGAAAATAAACTTTGCTCGGTGGACCTATGGGGAATCGGACCCCAGCTTCATCCATGCCATGGATGTGTAATACCATTTTACTATAGGCCCATTTTTATTACTTGTTCCTTGACTATTAGATCAAGTATTTTTTTATTCTTACATTTTTTTAATTTATTTTCCATCCGCACGGCATCAACATTAGATGGGAATAATTTTTTGAAAACCAGCTTCATCGGTCTTTGCGATCTTAAGGATATTGTTTTCCCTGAATTATGCTCTTTTAATCTATTTTCAACATCATGACTTGAACCAATATAATACCTATCTGTTTTTTCACTTTGTAATATATAAATCCATGTCATAAATTTAACAACAACCTTCCCGATGTTCATCGGGATGTTCTACCACTGAACTATAGGCCCTGCCGAAAATCAGTATATATTAAATGAGACTTTTTTCAATTACTTAAGATGTTTTATGCCAAGTCGTATAATCTAGTCGTTTCCGAAACCATTTTTTCCAGACTAAACTCTTTATCAATTTTTTCTTTTAGCAACTTTGAAAAAATTTCTTTTTTATCGGGGTAATTTATAAAGTATTCTATCGCGTCGCTGATTTCTTTAGGTTTTTTAGGTTGAAGAAGTATTCCGGATTTCATATCGTCTATTATTTCAGAAATGCCGCCGACATTGCTGGCGATAATCGGCACTTCGGCTTTGCCGGCTTCAAGTATCGCGTAGGGCAGAGCCTCCGTTATGGAAGTTAAGGTGAAAATATCAAAAGCTTTGAGATAAGAAGAAGCGTTTTCCATGTTACCGACTAAAAAGACCGAATTTTCAAGTCCGTTTTTCTTAATGATATCTTCCAAGTTTTTCCTTTCCTCTCCTTCGCCCATTATTACGAAAATTATTTCTTTTGAACTTGGACGTTTCGTTTCCAAGTGCTTTTTAATTGCTTCAATCGCGTATGTTAACCCTTTATTTCTATGCAGTTCGGAAATTGTTCCTATCCAAAGGGGTTCCGATTTTATTTTCTCTTTCACTTTTTCCGTCTGTGGGTATCTGATATCCACAAAGTGCTGGCGGGCTTTTTCTTTTTCAATAAATTCAATATCGCCTATTCCGTTATGAATGACGATCATCTTTTTCTTCATCAGACCCGCGCTCTTGAATTGCTCTTTGGCTTTTTCCGAGACGGCGATAGTCAAATGAGAAAAGGCGACAGTGATAAAATGCAAAATAGCTATGGCGAATTTCTGCAGAAAATTCCTGTCTTCATTGTATGCCCAGCCGTGCGCCGTGAAAATTATTTTTCTGACTCTCGCGATTCTTCCCGCCAGTCCGCCTATCCCTCCCATTTTTGAGCTGTTAAGATGAATGATGTCAGGCTTTTCTTTCCTGAAAATTTTGATTAGCTCAAAGAATGAAGAAATATCTTTTATGACACCCACATCTCTTTGGAGCGAGCTCACGGGAATTGTCCTTATTCCAAATGCCTCAAGTTTCTCTTTTAGTCTGCCATCGCCACCTAAAACAACAGCCGTTTCGTACTTATCTTTAGGCAGATTTGTCGCCAGATCATAGACATATCTCTGGGCTCCGCCCCAATTAGACTTTGTGATGCAAAAAAGTATTTTTCGTTTTCGTTTTTCTGTTGATTCCATAATTATTCATTATATACTCATATTTTGATTAAATAAATTATATTCTAGTTTATAGGTTCTAGTGACTAGGCGATAAGAGAATTAAGATAAATTTCTAATTTCCAATTGACCTAATTTCTAATAAAGTCCCAATTTCTAAAACCTACAACCTACTACCTACAAACTACAACCTTCTGCTCAAGTTGAATTCCAGCCAAAAATCATTATACTTGTCGTTAAATATGAAAATACTGGACAGAAAAGAGCCCATATTGCTTTTTTTGGGCGATATATTGATTTTTACCCTTGCTTTGTGGCTTTCCTTGTCCATTAGAAACTTGGGTTTTCCGTCATTGGACGAATTCTATGATCACTTAACTCCGTTTTCTTTTATATTTTTAACTTGGCTTTTTTCTTTCTTTGTCGCCGGTCTTTACGAGAAACATACGGTGATGCTCAAGAGTAAATTGCCGAGCGTTATTTTAAACACTCAAATTTTCAACAGCATCATAGCCGCGCTATTTTTCTATCTCATTCCTTATTTCGGCATCGCTCCGAAGACAATGCTCTTTATATATTTATTCGTCTCTTTCTGTCTTATCCTCGCGTGGAGAATTTACGGCGAACGGCTATAGGAAGTGGGGAAGAGATGAGGGATTTAAAACAAGAAGTGAATAATAATTCTCGCTATAGCTTGGAGTTTGTTTCTTCAATTGACCTTGATAAAATTGACAGTCTTGATTTTCAGAGCGAGATTCTGGACAGGGTGTACACGGAAGGTATTTCCATAATTGTGATTGACCTTTTGAACAAAAAAGTGGAACCGATACTGCCTCATCTCTACAACCTCATATTTTCCAAAATAAAATTCGTGGATATGCACAAAATCTACGAAGATATTTTTGACCGCGTGCCTCTTTCTCTTTTGAAATACAATTGGTTTCTTGAAAATATATCTTTTGCCCAGAAGATCGGCTACGACGCTTTCAAGAGAGGCATGGACATATTCTTGTCGCTTATTCTCGGAACGGCATCGCTCATATTTTATCCGTTCGTGATTTTATCAATAAAACTTGATGATGGCGGGCCGATTTTCATAACTCAAGAAAGAGTGGGGCAGAACAATAAAATTATAAAAATAATGAAATTCAGAAGTATGAGCGTTAATGACGACGGTATTGCTGAAAAAGGAAAAGAGCAGAAAATAACCAGAGCGGGGCGGTTTTTGAGAAAAACTAGAATTGATGAACTACCCCAGCTTTGGAGCATACTCAAAGGCGATATGTCGCTTGTCGGGCCACGGCCGGAAATGCCTTCGCTTGTAAGATTATACGAAAAAGAAATTCCTTATTACAATATCCGCCATCTCATAAAGCCCGGACTTTCCGGCTGGGCCCAGCTTTATCACCGCACTCCGCCTAAATTTGATGCGAGCAGTAACGAAACAAAAATCAAACTTTCCTACGACCTTTATTACATCAAAAATCATTCTTTTTTGCTTGATTTAAAAATCGCCCTTAAAACTTTGAAAGCCCTACTATCTAGGAGTGGGGTGTAATTTAAATAAGTAGAAAGTCCAGTCCATAAAGTTATCAAGTTTATAAAGTTAGAACAGAGAGTGATAAAAAATAATTCATCTGCGCTTTACAAACTTGATAACTTTACTTTGAATTACGAAACTCTCGTTTTCCGTCTTTGCGAGTCGGTATTCCGACGTGGCAATCCAGAGTTTATCGCGTGTAACCATAGATTGCCACGCTTCGCTCGCAATGACGACATAAGAATATATACAGTTTCGTAATTCAAAGTAAAGTAATAAAAACAAGCAATCGAGCAAGTCTATTTTGGACATCCGATGTCCAAAATGCGTCGTAATTCAAAGTAAAGTAATAAAAACAAGCAATCGAGCAAGTCTATTTTGGACATCCGATGTCCAAAATGCGGATTCCATTCTCTATTACTTTATAACTTTAAGAACTTGATGAACTTTATAACTAAAAAAAATTTGCCAACAGGCAAAAAATATATATACTAGACCTTATGTTTAAATACAGAATATGGGCTCTGGTGTTAATATTTATATCCGCGGGGATTGGCTATTTTGTCTATTCAACTGAAAATAAAGATTCGTCGCTTAAGTTTAAATTAGGACTGGACTTGAATGGTGGAACGGAGCTTGTATATAGAGCCGATACTTCCAAGGTTGACCCTAAAGACATAAGAGATAGGATGTTAGCCCTCCGCGATGTGATAGAAAAGAGAGTCAACCCTTTCGGAGTCGGCGAACAGATTGTTCAAATTGAAAAGGCGGGAGTCTTGGGAAGCAATCAAGAAAATAGACTCATTGTCGCTTTGCCCGGAATCACTAATGTGGAAGAGGCGAAAGAAAGAATAGGCAAGACGCCACTTTTGGAATTCAAGCTGATTAAGCCGGAAGTTTCTAAGTTGAAGCCGGAAGAGATTGAAAAGAAAACTGTTGACGAACTTTTTACTGACACGGGACTTACAGGCAGATTGCTGAAAAACGCTTCTCTTGAATTCGGCGATACTTTAAACGAGCCGATGGTGGCACTCCAATTCAACAGTGAAGGAGAGGAACTTTTTGCGAAAATCACTAAAGAAAATGTCGATGAAACATTAGCCATCTTTTTGGACGGAAATTTGATATCAAGGCCGGTGATAAGAGAAGAAATAAGAGGAGGGAGGGCGACAATCTCCGGAGGATTCACGGGCCAGAGCGGTTTGAAAGAAGCCAGAGATCTTGTGGCGAATCTCAATCTCGGCGCGCTTCCAGTCCCCATTGAAGGAGTATCCACCCAAACTGTCGGCGCCTCTCTCGGTTCAGAAGCATTGAATGCGGGGATTAAAGCCGGAGTCTACGCTTTTATAATCATCGCCATATTTCTTATAATCTGGTACAGAGTGCCGGGACTTCTTGCTGTGCTGTCTCTTTCCGCTTATGTTGCTATAAACCTTGCTCTTTACAAAATCATTCCCGTTACTATGACTTCGGCGGGAATCGCCGGCTTCATTCTTTCCGTCGGGATGGCGGTAGACGCGAACATTCTCATCTTTGAGAGAATGAGGGAAGAATTGAAGAGAGGGAGAGGGCTGGAAGAAGCGATGAAAGAAGGGTTCAGCCGCGCGTGGCTTTCTATTCGCGACAGCAATATTTCCAGCATTATCACGGCGTTAGTCCTTTTCATATTTTCCAGCAATTCAATAGTGAAAGGCTTCGCGCTTGTGTTTGGAATCGGCGTCGGTGTCAGCATGTTCACGGCGATTACCGTTTCCAGGACTTTCCTTTTTGCGGTTAAAAGCCGAGGCGAAGGAAGACTGGCGAGGTTTTTATTCAGTAGCGGAATTAGAAATTAAAAAGAAGGTTGTAGACATTAGGTAGTAGGTTGTAGGGAAGAAATTAATTTCTTAACTCAAAAACCTACCACCTACAACCTACCACCTACAACCTAAACAATGTTTATCATCAAATACAGAAAAATATTTTACGCCTTGTCGGGAATTTTAACGGCATTGTCCGTCGGAGCTCTTTTCGTTTGGGGGCTTAATCTGGGGATAGATTTTAAAGGCGGGGCAATCGTGGAAGTTTCTTATCTTGAGGGTCGGCCGGAAATCAGCGCGGTAAAAGAAAATTTGGATAAGTTGTCTTTAGGGTCATATTCGCTTCAGCCTGCCGGCAGCGATAGCTTTATCTTGAGAAGCAGAGTGATAAACGACGCGGAGAGACCCTTGATTCAAGAATCCTTTTCGCTCAAAGGCGCGGAAAAAGTTGAAGTAAAAAGATTTAACTCTATAGGTCCGGTTTTAGGCAAAGAGGCCGCGATAAAATCAATAATTTCCATTTTAATCGTAATATTCTGCATCGTGATTTTTATAGCTTTCGCTTTCAGAAAAGTTTCGGAACCCGTCTCTTCTTGGAAATACGGTTTCATAGCAATCATAGCTCTTTTGCATGATGTGCTTGTGCCGACGGGAGTCTTTGCCGTTCTCGGATATTATTACGGTTATGAAATTGACACCCTTTTTGTCACCGCCCTCCTTGTCGTTTTGGGTTTCTCAATACACGATACCATTGTCGTATTTGACAGAGTCAGAGAAAATTTGAATTTGTCCCGAGGATACAGAGAGAAAAAGTCATTTGATAAAATCGTCGGCGAGAGTGTTAGCCAAACTTTTACCAGATCAATCAACACATCTCTCACGACCGTTTTGGCTCTTGTCGCTCTTTACATATTCGGCGCGGAATCAACAAAGCATTTCTCCCTCGCCCTTATAATTGGAATTACTGCCGGCACATACTCCTCAATCTTTCTAGGCTCGCCTCTTCTCGTCACTTTTGAAAAATGGCAGAATAGAAAAAAATAGTAGACAGCCTCGTTTAAATCCTGTCTTAGTTTGAATTTTGAATATTGTATAATCGCTACATGAATAAAAAAATAAAAACGAGCTGGGATTTGAACCTTCTCTTTAGTGGTTCTGATTCCGATCTGGAAAAAGATAAAAAAATCGTCAGTGAAAAGAGTAGCGGATTTATAGATAAGTGGAAGGACAGAAATGATTATCTCAAAGACCCTTCCGTTTTAAAGAAAGCTCTTGATGAGTATGAGTATTTAAATAGAAATTTCGGCACCTCCGGGAATGCCGGTTTCTATTTTGAACTTAAGTCAAGTCTTGATCAAAACGACCCCAAGATAAAAGCGAAATTCAAAAATATTCATGATTTTTCCGTCAAAATTGGAAATGATCTGCAGTTCTTTGAACATAATATCGCCAAAATTTCCCCGAATAATCAAACCCAGTTCTTGAATTACAAAGGGCTCAGAGAATACCGGCATTTTTTGGAAAGGCTATTTAAGCAATCCAGATATATTTTGAGTGATGTGGAAGAAAAAATTTTAAATCTCAAGCAAGCAACTTCTCATAGCAATTGGATAAGAATGGTTTCCGGTTTTTTGTCCAAAGAAGAAAGAATGGTGGTGACTGAAAAAGGAAAAAAAGAAAATAAGAATTTTTCCGAGATAATGAAATTAATAAATAGTAGCAACAAAAAAGTCAGGGCTTCTGCCGCAGAAGCCCTTAACGACATATTGGACAAAAATAAAGATGTGGCGGAAAATGAGATTAATTCTGTCTTAGCCAACAAAAAGATAAATGACGATTTGAGGAAGATGGAGCGCCCTGATTTGGCAAGACATCTCGATGACGACATAGAGAGCGAAGTAGTGGACACTCTGATTTCGGTCGTTTCATCCAGCTTTAATATTTCTAGAAAATATTACGCGCTTAAAGCCAAGCTGATGGGGGTAAAGAGATTGGAATACCATGAGAGAAATGTTGAATACGGGAAATTATCCGCAAAGTATCCGCACGATAAGTCTGTCGATTTGATCCGCCGCGTCTTCTCATATTTGGATAAGAATTTTTCCGATATCTTTGATAATTGGGTCTCGCAAGGTCAGGTTGATTTTTTTCCTAAGAAAAGCAAAAGAGACGGCGCTTTTTGCGCCAGTGATCTTATTTCACAACCCGGTTATGTATTGCTTAACTACGCTGAAACTCTTGACGATGTTTTGACTTTTGCTCATGAGATGGGGCATGCGATAAACAGCGAGCTTCAAAAAAGAGCTCAAAACTCTCTCAATTTCGGAACACCCAAGTCAACAGCGGAAGTGGCCAGCACTTTTATGGAAGATTTTATTTTAAAGGAATTGGAGAAAGAATCTGATGATGAAATGAAGCTTGCTCTGATGGTTCATAAGTTGAATAGCGACATTTCCACAATTTTTCGCCAAATAGCCTGTTATATGCTTGAACAAGAATTGCATAAACAGTTCAGAGAAAAGGGCTATCTGTCAAAAGAAGAAATCGGAAAATTATTTCAAAAACATATGTCTGCTTATATGGGGCATGCCGTCATTCAGTCTCAAGGTTCGGAAAACTGGTGGATTCATTGGGGACATATCAGAAACTTTTTCTACAATTATTCCTATGCTAGCGGACTGCTCATCTCAAAAGCTATGCAAGCCCGCTATGCGGAAGACCATTCCTTCATTAGTAAAGTTAAGGAATTTTTATCCGCAGGCACTTCCGATTCGCCAAAAAACATATTCAAAAAAATGAGCATAGACATAACAGACAAGAAATTCTGGGAGAGCGGATTGGGTAAAATAGAAGAAGATCTAAAAGCCGCCGAAAAATTGGCCAAAAAACTTGGAAAGATATAATCGTCTTATGAAATTTTATAAATAGTCAAAAACCTTGACGAATTAGGTAAATTGTGCATAATCTAAAGTAGAAAATACTTGTAATTTTAATCAGTTTTAATCTTTCAGAACTTAATAAAGGAGAGCGTGAAAATGAAGATGACAAGAGAAATTGCTGAAGAATTGGTTGAGTCATTGAAGAACCATTCCGGAATAATTTCTATGGTTGAAACAAAATTTATTGAATTGCTGACTTCTTTAGAAATAGACCGTAATTCAAAAAAATTTTACATAGATCTTCCGGATGATGATAAATATCAGCAACTACTTGAAGACGAAGAGTCAAGAAAATACCATTTCCTGTCGATTCGGCGGATCTTGATAAACAAAAATGCTGTTCACAATGTATCTTTGATCAAAAAAATCTGGGGCAGTTTAATATCAAAGATAAGATGGTCTTCAAATGTCTTTGTTCGGAATATAAGGCTAAATAAAAAAATAGCTAAATTTTTAGCTGAAAACAAAAGCCAATTTTCTTTATTGGCGAAACTGCAGACTTATGACTACCGAAACAAAAAAGAGGTGTTGTTCACAAGATCCCAACCGATTTTAGCAGTGCCGAACGCGAAAGAAGATGAAATTAAAATCATTGAGGGTTGGGAGAAAAAGAATACATTCTATGAAGAAGAAATCGGTTTCCTCTCCTTTAGATACCCCAGAAGGATCAGTTTTAAAAAATATAGCGCTTGCTCGTAAGATTATTAATACCCACGGAGATCAATTGATTTCCGTGGGTATTGTTAATTGACGCATTGCTATTGACTCGCATTTGATTATGTATATAATGTCTAAATCCTTGAAAATTCAAGGGTAGTGTACTTTGAAATGAAATAATATTTGAACGTATTTACTAAGTCCTTTCGTCCCTGCTTAAGACGCGGGAATGAAAGGCAGATTATACGTGCAAGTCCAAACATATTTTTTTGTCCGCCGTTTTTTAAAAACAGGCGGAACAATGATTCAACTTATTAAAAAAGTGGCTAGGATTATTAAACTGCAGTTGGAATAAATAAAAAGATTTAATATCCTTTATTTTGTTCCGTTCAACTTTGTCCGCTTCTTTTATTTTATTCGCTTCGGTGAATAAAATAAAAGAAGCGGCAATTTATATTTAGAGTTTGATCCTAGCTCAGGATGAACGCTGGCGGCGTGGGTAAGGCATGCAAGTCAAACGGTTGAGTGCTAGCAATAGCGCTCAGCAGTGGCGAACGAGGTAGTAATAAGCAGGTACGAACCGAGAAGTCAGGAATAGTCCGCCGAAAGGCGGGTTAATACTTGATGGTCTGAGCATCTCACAAAGGTTCGATGCAGTTAAAAGTCTATAAAGTCATAAAGTCTATAAAGTCGGAATTTGTTTCCACTTTACAGACTTTCGACTTTAAGGACTGCACCGAGGTTTTGCGAGGTGCTTAGTAAAGATTTATCGCTTCTTGATCGGCCTGTTCGATATCAGCTAGTTGGTAGGGTAATGGCCTACCAAGGCTATGACGTCTAGGGGAGCTGAGAGGCTGACCCCCACCGATGGAACTGAGACACGGTCCATACACCTACGGGTGGCCGCAGTCGAGAATCTTCCGCAATGGGCGAAAGCCTGACGGAGCGACGCCGCGTGATTGATGAAGTCCTTAGGGATGTAAAAATCTTTTATGAGGGAGGAAGTTTATTGACGTTACCTCATGAATAAGGGGTTGCAAAACTCGTGCCAGCAGCAGCGGTAATACGAGTGCCCCGAGCGTTATCCGGAATCATTGGGCGTAAAGGATGTGTAGGCGGTCTTGTTAGTCTTTTGTTAAGGCTCCCGGCTTAACCGGGAAAATGCAAAGGAAACGGCAAGACTTGAGGGTGCGAGGGGTCTATGGAACTCATGGTGTAGGGGTGAAATCTGTTGATATCATGGGGAACACCAAAAGCGAAGGCAATAGACTGGAGCATTCCTGACGCTGAAACATGAAAGCGTGGGTAGCGAATGGGATTAGATAAACGCTCATCCCGATGAACATCGGGATTCGCTTCTGTGAAAGGAGGCGGAGAGCAAATGTCTCATCTGTTGGCAACAATAGAAAGTAAATTTGTCCCGATTTTGATTGCCAAAAGCAATGACAAAATCGAGGATCCCGATAAGCGTAAGCGACATCGGGAGCTATATGCTGGAAACTCTGCGAATGCGAGAGTACCGAAAGGTGACAATCTCTCGACGATGCAGACAATCAGCAGGGAAGATTTGCAAACTGTATTAAGGAAAAGTTCTTTGGGTGGGGGCAGAAATAGGCACTATATCAAGGGAATGGGTGAATAATTAAGGCAACCTGTCCGGAAGGTTGATTACACTTAGTTATTCGCAAAAATGATTCTTCAAGAGAAGAATATAGAACATTCCAATTTAATGGTATAGACGGGTTCGATTCCCGTTGCCTCCACCAATAATAAGTTTTATTACTTATTTCCTTAATATAGTTTGCAAAAACCCTCAGAGACTACATGCCAAACCCCCTCCTCAGATTTTTTGAAAAAATCTGAGGAGGGGTGAAGATATAGTCCGAACTGCATAGCGATATGCAGAGCGAAGCAGAAATGACTTCGCCGTCAGCAAGATTTTAGATTTAAATTTTTAGATTTAAGTTTCAATTTTGTTGTCGCAACAAAATTGACCCCAGTAGTCCACGCCCTAAACTATCTTCTCTGGCTTTTCGGAGTATCGACCCTCTGAGAGGCGAAGCTAACGCGTTAAGAGAAGCGCCTGGGTAGTACGACCGCAAGGTTAAAACTCAAAGGAATAGACGGGGACTTGCACAAGCGGTGGATCATGTGGTTTATCACAAGGACGGTTAGACAGGTGATGCATGGCCGTCGTCAGTTCGTGGTTTGAATTGTTCCCTTAAGTGGGGTAACGAACGCAACCCTCGTTGCCTGTTATAAGTGTCAGGCGAGACTGCCCCCGATTTTGAGCAGAAGCTTAAAATCGAGTTATAAAGTTGAAAGTTATTCCGCCTAGGGCGGATCCTCTTTCGGAGGAAAAGTTCATAAAGTAAAGTAAGAGAATTTAATTTCCGACTTTTAAACTTTACAAACTTGATAAACTTTTTACTTTGATTTTGCTTCCGAGCAAAATCGGGGGAGGAAGGCGAGGATGACGCCAGGTCAGCATGTCCCTCTGATACCCTGGGCTACACACGTGATACAATGGCCGTTACAACGGGACGCAATGCCGAGAGGCGGAGCAAATCCTTATAAAAGCGGCCTAAGTTCGGATTGAGGTCTGCAACTCGACCTCATGAAGCTGGAATCGCTAGTAATCACAGGTCAGCTATACTGTGGTGAATACGTTCTCAAGTCTTGTACTCACCGCCCGTCAACTCAAGGGAGTCGGAAGTACCCGAAGTCTGCCATTAGGCGGCCTACGGTAAGTTCGATGACAGGGAGTAAGTCGTCATTGCACAATGCAAATTGCGACCTGTCAAGGCAACTTGACAGAAAAAACCAACTGAAATCGGTGAAGCCCTCCTCTTTAAGTGTTATAATTAAAGGCATGAAGGTAATACCGAGGGAAGCTGGGAGAGTCACATATTCAACTAAAATTAGAGAACTGAAAAATTTGCCTTTTACGGAAAAGCAAAAGGCAATAATAATTGGAATGATTTTGGGTGATGGTTGTCTTTGCGATAATTGGTCTAAAACCAATTCTCGTCTCATAGTGAGTCATTCGATTGATCAGTCAGAATATATTTGGTGGAAATATCACGAGTTAAAATCGCACATTTTAACCCCGCCACGATATTATGAAAGAAATCGTTCACTTACAATAAGAACAATCAGCCATCCCGAGATTACGAAATTTAGAGAAGTTTTCTACGCACAAAAACGAAAGATAGTTCCGCAGAATATTGCGAAACTCATCACGAATCCGTTGGTGCTAGCTGTATGGTTTATGGATGATGGCAACAATATTCAAAGAAATGGAAAAAGTTGTGGCTATCATATCAATACTCAATCTTTCACTCATAAAGAAAACAAATTGCTTGCGGAAAGTTTACGCAAAATATATGGCACAGAGGCCACACTGGAACGAAATCACGAAAAATACAGATTGGCAGTTTGGAAAAAGGATTCGCGAGAAAAGATTAGAAACTTAACGCAACCGCACATATTGAAAGATATGCTATATAAAATTGGTTGAATATGTGACTCTCCTTAGCCCCGTAGAGACTGAATCCGAGTATTCGCCTCAAGGCAAATACTAGGTGAAGATAGCAGATTTAACAACTGTTATAAAACGTTGGCTCCCTCCCCAGTTTTGATTTTAGAAATTTCTATTTTCAAAATTGGGGAAGGATGAAGATATAGTCCATGCCCCAATGAAAATTGGGGGAGAAAACATGAACAAGGCACGGGTAGCGGAAGCTGCTCGTGGATTATTTCAAATTGAACACGTTTCCGATTTTACTTTCGGGTAGAATCGAGAAGCTAACGGTGTCGATTTTCAATGCCTCAATTGAGCATTGAAAAGTTTGACTGAACTCAAAACAGTCTGGCGTCCGAGAAAGAATGGAAAAACGAACGGAACAAAATAAAGGATAGTAAAAAACACAAAAGCCATTTCTCATAAGAGAAATGGCTTTTGTGTTGCCTGTAAGGGCTTTTCTTGCTATATTGCCTCAGTGATTTGTGGGATTTTGCGCGATTAGCTCAGGTGGTTAGAGCGCGTCACTGATAATGACGAGGTCCCAGGTTCGAGTCCTGGATCGCGCACACTGTGAATAATTATTATCTAAACCAGCTAAATTTGGTGTTGGGGTGAAGTTAGAGCGCGTCACTGATAATGACGAGGTCCCAGGTTCGAGTCCTGGATCGCGCACCAAAAAGCCGAAGGCGTTTTTTTGCGATAGTCCCGAAGAACATCGGGGTGCCCAGGACTCGAAGCCCCGATGGGCAGATTTTTGAGTTCGTACTCGAATGATAAAAATCTCCATCGGCGGGTACTGAATCGGGAAGATACAGTTTTTCCGTTAATTACAAAACAAGAATTGTTTTTTTCTTACTTATCAAAAACCGAAGCCGTCCTCCTCGCCGTCGGTGATCATGAAGTGTATAAAGAATAATTTTTTATTCTTGCACATTGGTGTTTTAAGTACTATTATATGATTAATTATTATGAAAAAACATAAAAATACATTGCAAAAAGGCTCGGTTCGCTACATTGTTTTTAAAGAAAATAATGTTTGGTATGCTGTTGGTCTTGAGTTTAATATAGTGGAATCGGGTGATACGCCTCAAGAAGCGATTTTGCTGTTGTCCGAAGCGCTTTCCGGCTATGTTGAATCGGCTAAGAAAATAAAATCCAGACCGAATATTTTAAATCAAACAACTGATAGTGAATATGAGACAATGTGGCAAAATAGCCAGAAAGACAGAGAACAAGCAAAAGATGTTTTTTCTTCAGGCTTTTTTAATGTGAATCAAATTTCGCAAGGATTTGCTGTGCCAGCATAGCGGATGTATTTTTTATCAATTATGCCAAGAGGACTTTTCAATTGGACAGCCGAAGATGCAATCAGATTTTTAAAAGATTATAAATTTTCCCATATCTACACCAAAGGCAGTCATATGTTTTACTTCGGCCGCTATAATGGTCACCCGCGGCAAGTTTGCATTCCTTTCCACGGAAAAAGAGAACTAAAACCGAGGACATTGAAAGGTATCATCCAACAATCAGGGATTTCTCAAAAGGAATGGCTGAAAAATTAAGGTGGTTTTCAGGGGAAGAATTATTAAAAAAATTAATCAATAAAACAAGATTTGAAATACTTAACATCGTTTGGCTTAATTTTGTTTGTTTTTGGGTTATATCTGGCTTTTTTTCAACACTCTAATATTTGGTACAGCATTTTTATAACAGGAGGATTTATTCTTTTTGAAGGAATAAATTATCCAAAAGGATTTTCTGTTTTAAAAAATAAAAAATTGTTTTTGCGAACGTGGTTAATTTTTATTGTTATTGGGACAGTTATTGAAATTATCGGAAACCTCTGGCTGAACTTATGGAATTATCCGACATTTAATAAATTAGATTATTTGATACATGTACTAATAATCGGCTACCCGTTTATAAGTTTTTTCGGGTTAGAATTCTTTGTTTTGCTTCAAAGAATTTTTCCTTCAAGAAAATTGCAAATAATACTTCTTCCAATTTCTTCTTTTATTTTCGGTTATTTGAATGAATATCCAAATATTTTTGCTTACGAATGGAAATACACAAATCGGCCATTAGGTGAATTTCTGGGGATTCCTATCTTGGTTTCTATTTTGTGGATTATCTTATTATTCGTTCTCTTCTTTAAGAAGCTATTTGAATTTAAAAGATAATCATTTCATCTCATTTTTTCATCTCCCTCCTCATTTCCCGTTCCGTATCTCTCTTCTTTATCGATTCTCTCTTATCAAACTGTTTCTTGCCACGAGCGACGCCGATTTCTATTTTTATTTTTCCGCCGGCATTATACATTGCCAAAGCTGGCATCGCGAATCCTTTTTTTGCCTCAACTGAAGCGAGGGTGGAAATTTCTTTTTTTGTCAGAAGAATGCGTCTGTTTCTTATCGGGTCATAGGATTCCGGCGCATTTTTTGCTTGGAAAGCAGGAATGTTCGCTCCTATGAGATACGCCTCTCCGCCTCTTATTGTGATATAAGCGCCTTCAAGAGAGCCCTGTCCCGACTTGATTGATTTCACCTCAAAACCGAAAAGCTCTATGCCCGCGACATATTTTTCCAAAATTTCGTAGTTGAAATAGGCTTTTTTGTTGTTTATCAGAATTTGCATTTAATTATATTAACATATGAATTAAGTTGCCGTGACTAGGTTATAGTTGCTAGTGAATAGTGATTAGGTTTGGGAATTGATTACTAATTTCTATCGTCTTTTCTTTTCCTAAAACCTAGTCACTAGAAACTAATCACTGCTCATTTATGTTTCCAATAATTTGTGTATAATGACAGTAAATTATGGATTTATTTAATAACAAAAAAGGAGGGAAGAAAGCGGCGCAAGACAAAAAGGGCAATGGGTCAAAAAAATCTCCTTCCCCGAAAAGACCATTTTTCGTCAATGTTGTGAGTTCCGTTGTGATATTTTTGATTATTATCACTTTGTATTCAATTATTGCCGAGAATGTTTCTCCGTCAAAAGAGGTGCCGATTTCTGAAATTGCTTCCGATATTTCCGCAGGCAAGGTGGAGAGTATTTCTATAAAAGGAGATATTTTAGAGATAAAATATACCGGTTCGGAAGAAATAAAATCCGCCAAGAAAGAAGAGGGAACGGCGTTGTCCGAAACTCTGGTCAATTACGGCGTTCCATCTGAAAAGATAAGCGCGGTTAAAATTGAAGTGAAGAATCCGAGCGGAGTCGGATACTGGCTTCTCAATCTCGCTCCGTTTCTCGCACCAATACTTTTCATATTTATATTTATCTGGTTTCTTTCAAGACAAGTCAAAGGCGCGGGAATGCAAGCTTTTACTTTCGGCCAATCCAAAGCAAGGATGATTTTACCTTCGGATAAAAAGCAAAAAGTGACTTTTGCCGATGTTGCCGGTGCTAAAGAAGCCAAGGAAGAACTTTCGGAAATCGTAGATTTTCTCAAGAACCCGAAAAAATTTCTGGAAATCGGCGCGCGCATACCGAAAGGCATTCTTCTTATGGGCGCTCCGGGCACGGGTAAAACTTTGCTCGCGCGGGCGGTGGCGGGGGAAGCGGGGGTCGCCTTCTTTTCAATTTCCGGTTCGGAATTCGTGGAAATGTTTGTCGGTGTCGGCGCTTCGCGCGTCAGAGATTTATTCAAGATGGCAAAGCAAGCCGCTCCGTCAATAGTCTTTGTGGATGAAATAGACGCGGTGGGCAGAGTGCGAGGGGCCGGACTTGGAGGAGGAAATGACGAAAGGGAACAAACCTTGAATCAGATTTTAGTTGAGATGGACGGCTTTGAGCCGAATGAAAAAGTAATAGTGATGGCGGCGACTAACAGACCGGATGTCTTGGACTCGGCGCTTCTCCGCCCGGGAAGATTTGACCGCAGAGTGACAATAGATTTGCCGGACAGAAACGACAGAGAAGAAATATTGAAAATTCACGCCCGCGCCAAACAGTTTGCGGAAGATGTGAACTTTCCTGTGATTGCGGAGAGAACACCGGGGTTTTCTGGAGCCGATCTGTATTCGCTTATGAACGAAGGGGCGATTCTCGCGGCGCGGGAAAATAGGAAAAAAATATCGCAGTATGACCTTATAAGGTCTATTGAAAAAGTGATGCTCGGTCCGGAAAGAAAAAGTCACATCCTCTCAAAACGGGAAAAAGAAATCACGGCTTATCACGAAGGAGGACACGCCATCATCGCTTCCGTCCTTCCTTACTCCGATCCTGTCCACAAAGTTTCCATAATTTCACGCGGACGCGCCGCCGGCTACACTTTGAAATTGCCGATTGAAGACAAGAGATTGCAATCCCAAAGAGAATTTCTTGACGATATCGCCGTTTCTCTCGGCGGATATGTGACGGAAAAAATGATGTTCGGCGACCTGACCACCGGCTCGTCCAATGACTTGCAAGTCGCCACCGCTCTGGCGCGCGATATGGTGACGAAATACGGAATGTCCGAGAAGATGGGGCCGATGGCGTTTGAGGGAGCGGGAGGCAGAGCTCTCTACGGCAGAGGCTTGGAAGACAAAGAATATTCGGAAAAAGTGGGCGCTTTGATTGACGACGAGGTTGCTAAAATAATGAACGAGGCCTTCAAAAAATCCGAAGACATAATTACGAAAAATCGCGCCGTCTTGGACGCAGTCGCCAAAAGATTGATTGAAACAGAGACGATTGAAAAAGACGAATTTGAAAAAATAATCATCGCCCACGGCATCATCCCAAAAAAGAAAATGGACATTGAGCATCAGGCGTAATAATTTTCCTGTCATTCCCGTGAAAACGGGAATCCAGACTCAATTTTTCCTTTGCTTTAATATATGAACTAGTGTAAAATAGTTTGATTAACTATAATACTAAGGTTCAATTTTATGGCGCGAAGGAAAGACAAAGAAAAGGCTATCAAGCTGAGGCTTAAAGGTTTTAGCTACAGCCAGATCAAAGACAAGATAGACTTGAGCAAAAGCACCTTGAGTAATTGGCTGTCATCATATCCCTTGTCTGATGAAAGAATAAGAGAATTGAGGGATTGGAGTCCGAGAAGGATTGAGAGATGCAGGATTGCCAAACAGCTTAATAGGCAGAAAAAATTAAGCTCTATCTATATTCGTGCAGGAAAAGATATCAAGAATCTTAACAAAAGAGAAACTTTATTGGCTGGACTATTTCTATATTGGGGCGAGGGTGGCAAAACATCCCGTTCAACTGTTTCAATGACAAATACGGATCCTTCGGTTCTAAGATTCTTTATCAGATGGATGGAGGATATGGGGATTCACAAAAAAAGACTTAGGGTAATTCTTCAGCTCTATCGGGATATGAATGTAAATGAAGAAGTAAATTATTGGTCTAGAATATTGAATATTACCAAAAAACAATTTAGAAAACCGAGAGTGAAAGATTCTCTGTTGTCTGACATTACATACAAAAATGGATTCGGACACGGCACTTGCACAGTCGTCCTTTACTCTGCCGAAATTTATGATTATATTATAATGTGTTTGAAATATATAAGAGATGATATCTCAATGCGCCTGTAGCTTAGTTGGTAAAGCGTTCGTCTTATACACGAATGAGCGGGGGTTCGAGTCCCTCCAGGCGCACCGATAAACCCTTATGAAGATTTATGATAAAGATATTTATGAATTCTAAATTAAAAATAATTTTCAGTGCAGTTATAATGGTAATTATCTTTGCTGTTGGGTATAGTTTAAATAAGATCGATTATAAAAACGAGATTGCTAAACAAGATTTACGTCTTAAGTGCCAGGATGTCTTCAGTAAGTTGCATAACAAGGTAGAATCAATAAGATACGGAGATAAGGTACAATCAGCCGATACAATCATTTGGAGTCCGAAAACAAAAACTTGTTTGGTTTATTACCGTGTTCCACAAGAGGATCGTTACAGTTTTCTTTTTGAGGTTTGGGATTACACTGACAGTGATTTGGTTTTAAGTTATAGCTCAGAAAATTCAAAAGAATGTATGTTTGATGGCATTGAAACTGATAAGGAAAATTATATCTATAAATACAACAAAAAACTTGAAGGTGCTGGATGCGGTTTTTCATTGCGAAAAGACGGTATTGATTTATTAACGAATTTTGAGAAGGCGATGATTGAACTTGGCTTTAAGAAATAAAATATTATTACTCAAATTCATAAAGATAATAGGGTATATATTTAAACTTATCACTCAAAATGAATCGTTGCGGATTGGCGATGGGAGAGTTTTTGTTGGAGGAGGGGGTAGTTGCCGAGCGAGGAATCTTTTTCAATCATATCTTTGGCTTCGGCGCGGGCGGCTTCCACCATTTTTATATTTTTTATGGCTTCCATTTGGCGATTTGACACTCGTCTTTTTATTTGTGGAGGTTTATGGTAGGCTGGATTATATGGAAAAGTTAAATAAAAATATTTCTTTTTACTCAATAATTATTGAAGCCTGCGAAGAAGGCGGATATTTTGCTTATTGTCCGACACTGCAGGGTTGCCACGCCGAAGGCGAGACATATGGAGAAGTTATAGATAACACACGCGAAGTTATTGAGGCTCATCTTGAATTGCGCAAGAAACATAAAGAACTCGTGTCATTCGTTAAAATTAAAAATATGTCCGATATGAATATTCAAATTCCCGTTCCAGTTAGGAATTAATTATGGGCAAGAATTTCCCAGCAGCAAATTATAGGGATATTTCAAGAGTTGCCAAAATTCTTGGGTTTTATTTTTGCCGACAAGCAAAAGGCAGTCATGAGATTTGGAGGAGAGATAAAGACGGAAGACAGACAACTATTCCCAAGCATGGGGCTAAAGTTATTAAACGCAGGACTCTAAAAGCGATTTTAGAAGATTTCCAAATTTCAGCGGAAGAATTTATCAAATTGAAAAATTAAATAAAGGCAATACGCGATTTTAAATTTTTTGTTTCCGTCTTCGGTCTCGCAACAGGGTTATTGGCTAAATCTTGATTCGCGGGAATGACGGGAAGAAGATTTTTTCACTCAAAATGAATCGTTGCGGATTGGCGATGGGAGAGTTTTTGTTTGTCATTTCAGCTCGGGGTATGAAAGCTCCTGATCTCATTCTTAATTGAAAGGGAAAAAAATTTGACATTTTTGAATATATATGTATATTTCCCATAGACGTTGAAATTTATTTCCTTTTCTTGTTCTTTGACATTAATGAAAGGAGCGAAAAATGATCAAGAAATGAACATATTGTAATTTTCGTTGGTAAGTTGTTTTACTTTAATTTACTGAAAAAATGGAGGTGAAGAGATGGGGAAAGATGATGATTTTAAAGATGATTACAGACGTACAGGCAGAGCCGATACTGATTTAGTATTAGCCCCTGGAGAGTATGCGTATATTCAAGACGGAACAAAAGGTATAATCTCGGTCTATGTCGGACCGCAGAAAACAAGCCTTTCGCAGACGGATTTCCCGGTGAATTGGGATTCCGCGAGACGGCAATATAATCGCTGTGAGCAATCTGCTGCCATCCACCCGTTTCCAAGTGCACCTGAAGGTTATTACATGGTGCTTCAGAATCCTGTGCCTAACGGAAAGGAAGAACATCCAAGTGGTGGGAAAGTGACTCAACACATCGATTTGTGTATGGGCCGCAAAATCAACATGCCAGGTCCGTCCACATTTCCATTGTGGCCAGGTCAATCAGCGGATGTTATTGAAGGACATCGTCTGCGCTCGAACCAATATCTTCTCGTCCGGATATACAATGATGAGGAAGCTCAACATAATTGGGATAAAGCAGTTATCAAACTGCAAAATCCAGATGTTGGCCAACAGGGCGGAGAGGCTGGAGTTCAGGTTAAAACGACTGATGTCGTTTCGGCTGTTGCGAAGGTTGAGAAGCCAACGATGGGACAGCTTATTATTGTCAGAGGGGTAGATGTATCATTTTATATTCCCCCGACTGGCGTTGAAGTTGTCCCCGACGAAAACAAGCAATTCGTTAGGAGTGCAGTAACTCTGGAAAGACTGGAGTATTGTATTCTTCTGAACGAATCTGGCGACAAACGTTATGTCGTTGGTCCAGATGTGGTCTTTCCCAAGCCGACAGAGACCTTTGTGGAAGGTGTTGGAGACGATAGTGGTAAAACGCGAAAGTTTCGTGCGATAGAATTGAACGAAATTCAAGGCCTGTATGTCAAGGTTATCGCCGACTATAAAGAAAGAGAGAAGACTTTCAAAGCCGGAGACGAGCTTTTTATTACCGGTAAGGAGCAAGCGATATATTATCCTCGTCCGGAACATTCCATTATCAGATACGGCGAACAAACCAAGCATTTTGCTGTCGTTATTCCTCCCGGAGAAGCTCGGTATGTGCTTGATCGTATGTCTGGGGCGGTGGAGTTAGTTAACGGTCCGAAAATGTTTTTAGCAGATCCTCGCAAGCAAGTCATGGTTAAGAGAATCTTAAGCGATAAGGAATTGGAGCTATGGTTTCCGAGTAATACTGAAGCGGTTCGAGTAAATTCAGTTCTTCGCCAAGCTGCCGTGATTCAGGGTTTGGAATTCGTGACATTGCAAAAAAAAGAAGAAAGTTCCGGTTTCATAGATAGATCAACCATTAATTCTGCCGAATCTTTTCAGAGAGGTTCAAAGTTCAACGAGCCTAGGACAATCACTTTAGACAACAAGTATGACGGTTCGGTCAGGATTGAGGTGTGGCCGGGCTACGCAATTCTTGTTGTGAGCAAGACAGGAAAACGCAGAGTCGTCATAGGACCGGAAATGACTCACTTGGAATACGATGAAACGCTCTTGCCCTTTACGCTTTCAACCGGCAGACCGAAAACTGACGATAAGCTTATTCGCACGGTTTACTTGAAGGTCAGAAACAATACGGTTTCGGATTTGGTTTTAGCCGAGACTAAGGATCTTTGTGAAGTCAAAGTCGAAGTTTCTTATCGCGTTAACTTTATGGGCGACGACCCGGAAGTGTGGTTTGAGGTGGACAATTATGTCAAGTTTCTCACTGATCATATTCGTTCCTTATTGCGGCACGCTATCAAACAGCGTAGCATTGAAGATTTCTATCAGAACGCAACCTCAATCGTTCGCGACACGGTTCTAGGAATTGCCCGCGAAGGGAGCGAAGGCAGACTCGGTCGGAACTTTCAGGAAAACGGCATGCATGTCTATGATGTTGAAATTTTGGATGTCAAGATCGGGAACGATCAGATCGCAAATCTTCTCGTGAAAGCGCAGCAGGATGTAGTGGAAACCGGCTTGAAGACCGCAGCACTTGAGAGAATCTGTTCCTTCACATTGAAGGAGGAGGGACTCAAGAGAAGTACCGCTAATGCCAAAGCCGAGACCTCCTCTAATCAGCATCAGTTGGATGTCAGTGGGGTAAAACGCCAGCTGGAAATTGGCTTGGAGAATATCAAAAACAGGGTTAATGTTCAAGTTGAAGAAACCAAGGCGAATCTCAACCGTCAGGTCGATCTTGATCAGATCAGCAAAGCTGAACTCGAAAGAGCAAAGTTTAAGCTCGATCAGGAATTTATTGATTTCAATCGCCGGCTTGAAGCGGAATCAAAGTCAATTAAAGATCAAGTTGCTGCAGTCAGCGATAAGTTAGCAGGAGCATTAACACTCTTGGCACACACAAACCTCGCGGAACAGGTGTCAAAAGATATGGCGCCAATCGTTGCTCTTGGGGGAGGAAATGCCGAAGATATGTTTAATAAATTTGTTACCGGCACTTTTATGCAGGATCTTCTTGCGCGAACCCGCAAGGATAATAAGTCTGTAGAAGATTAATAAATGTACTCAGATAGTTTCAGAGTTCTTTACTACCCTCCGGTTTAAACGGAGGGTAGTTTTTTATATTAAAAAATTTTCTGTCTTTTCACTCAAAATGAATCGTTGCGGATTGGCGATGGGAGAGTTTTTGTTGGAGGATGGGGTATCTGTTGAGCAAGGGATCTTTTTCAATCATATTTTTGACTTCGGCGCGGGCGGCTTCAACCATTTTGATATTTTTGATGGCTTCCATGCCGATGTCGGAAATGCCCCATTGTTTTTGGCCGTAGAGTCCGCCGGTACCGCGGAATTTGAGGTCAAATTCCGCGAGTTCAAAGCCATTCTTCGCTTCTTTGAGAGCTTTCAGACGATTCAAAGTTTTGTCGGTTTTTGTGTCGGCGAAGACATAACAGTAGGCTTGATGATTGCTTCTGATGACTCGTCCGCGGAGCTGGTGTAGCTGGGCTAAGCCAAATCTTTCGGCGCCTTCAAGCACTATGATTGTGGCATTCGGAACATTAACGCCAACTTCCACCACCGATGTCGCGACGAGAATGTCAATCTTTTTATCTTTAAAATCATTCATAACTTTTTCTTTTTCCGAAGGTTTCATTTTGCTGTGCAAAATGGAAATTTCGTATTCGGGGAAAATATCTTTTTTCAGACGTTTGGCTTCTTCTTTGACTGATTTGGCGAGTAGCGCCATTTCTTTTGCCGGATCGGGCTCGTCAATTCTCGGACAGATGACATAAGCTTGTCTTCCGTCTTTTAGTTCCGCTCTGATTTTTTCGTAAGTTTTATCACGGTCTATTGGCAAGACAATTTCTGTTATTATCTTTTTCCTGCCCTCGGGCATTTCATCAAGAAGCGTCAAATCCAAGTCGCCGTATATCGTGAGAGCTAATGTGCGGGGAATCGGAGTCGCGGTCATTGACAATAAGTGCGGAGCGAGTAAACTTTTTTTCGCCAATTTCTGTCTTTGCGCCGTGCCGAAGCGGTGCTGTTCATCTATTATGACCAGCGCCAAACTTTTAAAGTTCACGGTTTTTTGTATCAAAGCGTGAGTGCCGATGAGTATTGGAATTTCTCCGTTCGCCACCCATTTGAGAAGCTGGGTTCTTGAGATATCCGTCCAGCCGAGTGGATTCACTTTTGAGGGAAACTTCCTGCACCCGCTGCCGGTGATAAGTCCGATATTTATATTTAAATAGGAGAAATATTTTATGAAAGATTCGAAATGCTGAGTGGCGAGAATTTCGGTCGGCGCCATATAGGCGGTTTGCAAACTCCCGAAATCTTGCCCTTTTGGACGAGTGGTCGACGTGGCGTAGACAGCGACTGCCGCGACGGCGGTCTTGCCGGAGCCGACATCGCCTTCAAGCAAGCGCGACATCGCTTGGCCTTTTTTAAAATCAGCGAGAATGTCTGCAATCGCTTTTCTCTGCGCATTCGTCGCTTTGAATGGGAATCTGCCGATAAAATCCTCCAAATCTTTTTCATCCTTGTCTATGACGGGAGCCGGATTTTTCCTATACTCAATCCTTTCTTTCTGCTTTTCAAGCTGGATGAAAAATATTTCTTCAAACGCAAGACGCTTTCTTGCCGACTCCGCGTCCTTTATTCTGTGAGGCGAATGAATCCAGACAAGGGAAGTTTTCAGGGATGGCAAGCTGTATTTTTTCAAAATTTCTTCGGGAATCGGGTCTGTTATCTCATCAAGAACTCCCAGACTAAATGCTTTCTGTATCTTATGAAATATCCAATTTGAAGTAATGCCTCTGCTCTCCTCATATACGGGATAAAGCGTGTAATCTTCTTTTTTTTCGCCAAAGAGAGAATCGCCGACACCAATCGGCAATCTGGAAACTGTCTCAATTTTCGGATTGCTCATATACAGCTCGCCTTTTCTTTCCGAAACTTTTCCTTCGGCTTTGACTAGGGCGTTCTCGCCGATCATCTTGGCGAGATAGGGCTGATGGAACCAGATCGCTTTTATTTTTCCCGACTCGTCTTCTATGAAAGCTTCCGCCATCGGTATCTTTTTGATATACGCCTTGCTAGTTTTGAGTCCGCTTATTTTTCCGAAAATCACGACATTGTCTCCGCCGACAAGCGAGCCGATGTTTTTCATACTGGAAGTGTCGCCGTATCTGACAGGGAAGTGATAGAGCAAATCTTCAATAGTCCTAATGCCGAGCTTTCGGAGCGCTGTCTTCTGAATTTCAACAAGACGGAAATTTTCTTCAATCAGAGAATTTAGCTTCATTTATTTTTTTCACTCTTCTATTTTACGATGATCGTTCCGTACATTCCCGCTTTAGTGTGGTTGTGATATTTCCATTCGCCGATTTTCGTGAAAGTAAATTCATAAATTTCTCCGCTTGGAATATTTCTTTTTGGGTCAAATTCTGGATATGCCGTATGAGACGGATGCGGTCCGGAAGCAACCCACATTCCACCGCTGCTATTGTTTGCGAATTTAACCGTCTCGCCGAGTTTGATTTCCAAAGAAGACGGGCTGAATCCTTTGTCCGTGTAATTCACGATATGTTTGGAAATCTCCGCGCCGACTGATGTTTGTTCATGATTCACCATTTCTTCTTCGGTCATCCCCTCCATTCCGCTTGCCGTCATTTCTAATGATGAGCTTTGAGTTTGCGCTTGCTCTTGAATTGTTGGAGCTTGGGCGGGCGATTTTTTAACGGCAAAATATATTCCAATAATTGCCAATATTATGATGATAAAAATGATTAATTTACTTTTCATATTTTTATTTACTCACGCGTTAAAATTCTTTGACGCGCGAAGCCAGTTAATTTGAATAATGATATTATGATACTATTATTTCGATAAAATTAAAAGAAGAATATGAAAAATTTAAGAAAACAAATAATCCTGATTGTGCTTGACGGTTGGGGTTACAGAGAGGAGAAGAAAGACAATGCGATAGCTGAAGCGAACACGGCTTTTTTTGATCAACTTTGGAATAACTATCCGCATGCTCTGCTTGAGGCGAGTGGTTTGGCTGTCGGTCTTCCGGAAGGGCAGATGGGCAACAGCGAAGTCGGACATACCGCGATCGGCGCCGGGAAAATTGTAAATACTGATCTGGTGAGAATAGGGAAGGCAATAGAGAATAATGAATTCGCGAAGAACCCCGCTTTTGTGGAGCTATTTAATCATGTGAAAGATAATGATTCGGTTTTGCATATTCAAGGGCTACTGGGTATTGGCGGAGTGCATAGTCACAGCGATCATCTATACGCTTTTCTAAAGGCGGCTAAAGAGAACGACATCAAAAAAATCGCTTTGCACTTATTCACCGACGGCAGAGATACGGCGCCCCAGAGCGCTTACGGATATTTATCAGAATTGGAAAATTTTCTGAAAGATTCGGGCATAGGTTTTATCGCGAGCGCTTCGGGAAGATTCTACGCGATGGACAGGGACAACAATTGGGAGAGGCTAGAGAAAGCCGAAGACGCGCTTTTTGAATGCAAGGGCAATATCTGCGCGGAAAGAAAACCATCGGAAGTCGTCAAAGAACTTTACAGCAAAGGAATTTTTGACGAGCATATTGAGCCGATTGTTTTTGTGGATGAGAACGGAAAGAGTTATCCGATAAAAGACAATGACGGAGTATTCTTTTTCAATTTCAGGGCCGACCGCGCGAGGATGCTTTCAAAGAAAGTCTGCGACAAAGCCGAAGGGTGCAACATACTTTTCGTAACGCTTACTCAATACGACAAGAATTTCAATTGCCTTGTCGCTTTCCCGCCGGAAGTCATTGAGACGACGCTCGGCAACGAAATTTCCAAAGCTGGTCTCACTCAAGTCCGCATCGCCGAGACTGAAAAATTCGCTCACGCCACTTATTTTTTAAACGGCGGCAGAGAAGAGCCTTATGCGGGAGAAAAAAGAATTCTTATTCCAAGCCGAAAAGATGTGAAAACACACGATATGGCGCCCAAAATGCGAGCGGAAGAAATCGCTGACAAGGCGATTGAGGAAATAAAAAATGGCGCTGATTTTATTTTCGTAAATTTCGCCAATGCCGATATGGTCGGACACACGGCGAATCGTGAAGCGATAATTATAGCGATTGAAGAATTGGATAAACAGCTCAAACGAATTTGCGATTCTACTGAAGGCAAAAACTCAATCATCTTCATAACAGCCGACCACGGCAATGCTGAAATCAACATTGATCCGGAAACTGGAGAAAAGCACACTTCCCACACCACAAGCCCCGTGCCGATAATCATCACGGATAAAAATTTGAAACTACACAGCGGCGCTCTTGCCGACATTGCTCCAACCATTCTCAAACTTTTCGGAATAGAAATACCAAGGATGATGACAGGCAAAATTTTGACTGAATAAACAGGAAAATTTGATAAAAATTAATTTTTATGTTTAAATAAATTAAATTTAAATTCGCACAATAAAATGTGCGGCAGTTCTTTTTGGATTTTTAAAGAAAGGGGTATGTTATGTTTATATCTGTTAAGTCTGTAATGAAAAGAATATTGAGTTTTTGCGGTCAAACTCCAATTAAAGAGGTTAGAATAATTTCTTTAATAATAATGGCAATTTTCATTATTCTTGAGGGGTATAATTTGATTAATATCAATACCTTCGTATCAAAGTATCCGTACTTATTTTTGTCGGGTGTATTGTATTTTTTCGTCTGCGCAATTTTTGAAGGTCATTCGCTTTTAGACACAGACAGAGGCGGCGTCGACAGTTAAAAATTTATCTTTAACATTGCGGCAAGAGTCACTCTTGCCGCTTTTTCATTATATGTTTCAAAAATTGAAAATATAAGGTATCATATTGGAATTATGATAAGCACAGGGAAATTGCAGCTGATTTTTTTTATGATTCTGACGGCGAGCGTTTCCGTGCTGGCTTTTTTCATATTTAAGCCTTATATCGCGCCGATATTTTTGGCCGCCATTATAGCTATCGTATTTTATCCTTTTTATAAAAGACTGCTAAAAGTTTTAAAAGAAAGAAAATCACTCGCGTCTCTTGCGGCGGTTCTTATCGTGCTCGGCGCGATCTTAATCCCATCAATTTTCATCGGAATCGCGCTTTACAAGGAAGCGACATCTTTTTATTTTAATGTGTCCTCTATGCAGTCCGGCAATGAAGGTCTGCTGAGCATGATCACGAGCTTTACCGAAAAGAAGCTCAGCGTTTTTATGCCGGAAATTTCTATTGACATAGGAGAATATTTACAGAAGGTTTCAAGCTGGATGGTCGGGCATTTGGATAACTTTTTTTCCAGCTTCTTTCGGATTTTGATAGGATTACTGCTTATGATTATTTCTTTGTTCTATTTCTTAAAAGACGGTGAGCGAATGGTAAAACGTTTGGTTTCGTTGAGTCCGCTTGCCGATTCTTATGACGAGCAAATAATGAAGAAGGTCGGATTGTCAATAAATTCAATCGTGAGAGGCTCCCTTATTATCGCTCTTGTGAAGGGCTTCTTAACCGCTTTAGGGTTCGCGATTTTTTCCATTCCCAATCCGATACTTTGGGGTACAGTGACGGCTTTCGCTTCTTTTATTCCTATCGTTGGCTCGTCTATTGTGGTCGCGCCGGCGATATTGTATCTTTTCGTCACAAGCTCGCTTGCAAGTTCTATCGGTTTCGCGCTATGGGGCATTGCTTTTGTCGGACTTTCCGATAACGTTCTGTCTCCGATATTGATGGAGCGAGGAATGAAAATACATCCTTTTCTAATTTTACTTTCCATTTTCGGCGGATTGGGATTTTTCGGGCCGATAGGTTTCATAGTAGGACCTGTTGTGTTAAGCTTGCTATTCGCCCTTTTTGACATTTATCCGCTGATAACCAAAAAAATAATATATGAAAAGAACAATAATTAAATTTTTTGACAGGATTGAAGACAGAGTTCGCGCCCGCTTGAGCCATCAGGCGATATTTTATGCTTTTGTCGGAGGCGGAGCGACACTTCTTTTTTGGAGAGGGGCGTGGCGCACTTTTGATGAGATTGAGCAAATGGGAGGAATTTTTGGAATTCTGCTTTCGCCTGTTGTGTCTCTGATTTTGTCCATTGTCATTTTACTGATGACGGGACTTTTCGTCTCGGTCTTTATCGGAGAAATGGTAATCCTCTCCGGCCTTAAAAAGGAAAAAAAAGTTTTTGACAAAACCGAGTCGGAAGTCAGAGGAGAAGGCAACTTGCTTGTGGAAATTAAATCAGAAATGGAAAAATTGGCGCGAGAAGTATCCGACATAAAAGAAAGCATAAGAAAAAACGAAGATTATGAAAGAAATAAAGATAGCAACACACAATAAGCATTTTCATCCGGATGACGTCTTCGCTGTAGCGGCATTATCTATTTTGCTCAAAGAACCTTTCAGTGTTGTAAGGACGAGAAATCCTTTGATAATAAAAAGCGCCGATTATGTCGTGGATGTCGGCGGGGAATACGATGCTGAAAAAAATCGTTTTGACCATCATCAAAAAGGCGGAGCGGGGACAAGAGAGGATGGGATTCCTTACGCTTCGTTCGGATTGGTGTGGAAAAAATACGGTGCTTCCATTTGCGGTTCGGAGGAGATTGCCGGGATGATTGAAAAAAAGATTGTTGAACCGACTGACGCCGAAGATAACGGAGTTGATATCATCAAGCCTTTGTTTGAAGGTGTTTATTCTTACTCGTGCTTTAGGGTTATTTCATCTCTGAATCCGACATGGAAAGAAAGAGACAATGACCGAAATAAATTATTCGCCAAAGCCACTCAATTTGCCAAAGAATTGATTTTAAGAGAACTGGAAATAGCCCGCCATTTTGTTGAAGGCAGGGAATTCGTGGAAAGAGCCTATGATTCCGCCGAAGACAAGAGACTGATTATTTTGGACAACGAATATTCTTGGAAAGAAGTTATTAATAATTATAAAGAGCCTCTCTTCATGATAGAGCCTAATTTTGAAGCGGGGACATGGGAAATTATCGCGGTGCGAAGCGATATTAATTCTTTTAAAAATAAGAAAGATATGCCGGCAAGCTGGGGAGGAAAGGGGGACGAGGAACTGGCTTTGGAAACAGGAGTTTCGGATGCGGTTTTTTGCCACAGAAACCTTTTTATCGCAGCCGCCCGCTCAAAAGAGGGGGCGATAAAGTTGGTGAAAATGGCAATAGAGAAATAATAAAAAATAAAATAAAATGGCGTTTATAGATGAATTAAAAGTGCATATCAAAGCTGGAGTCGGAGGAAACGGCGTCGTGAGATGGCGGCACCTGAAAGGCAAGGAGTATTCCGGCGCCGCTGGCGGCGACGGAGGAAAAGGGTCCAATGCGTACGTCAAAGCGTTAAGAGATGTGAGCATTCTTGCCAGATATAAAAATATCAAGAACTTTGAGGGAGAGAATGGCGAAGACGGAATGAAAGACAGCAAGCATGGCAAGAGTGGCAAAGATTTGATTATTGAATTGCCAATAGGTTCGGTCATAACAAACTTAAGCACTGGCAGGAAAGTCCACCTTCTAAAAGAGGGAGAAACAATTTTACTTCTTAAGGGCGGAAACGGCGGCTATGGCAATGAACATTTCAAAGCTTCAACCAATGTGACACCGAAGCAGTCCACAAAAGGCAAGCAGGGCGAAGAGGCGGATTTTTTAATAGAGTTGGAGCTTATCGCCGATGCCGGATTTGTCGGACTTCCGAATGCCGGCAAGTCCAGCCTCTTGAACGAGCTCACTAAAGCCAAGTCTAAAGTCGGCAGCTACGCTTTCACGACTCTTGAACCTTATCTTGGAGATATGGAAGGATTTATCTTGGCTGACATACCCGGACTTATTGAAGGCGCTTCGGAGGGGAAAGGACTCGGACATAAATTTTTGAGACACATAAAGCGAACTAAGACAATACTCCATTGCATTTCAGTGGAAAATGAAGATATTAGGCATTCCTATAATACCATCAGAAAAGAACTTGAGAATTACGACGCGGATCTGGTAAATAAGAAAGAAATCGTGATTCTTACAAAAACGGATTTAGTCGACTCCAAATTCATTGATAAGGCGATTAAAGAAATTTCAAAAGAGAATCCGGATATTTTGTCCGTGACGGTTTATGACAACGAGTCAATAAAAGAATTGAAAGACTCTCTGATAAAGATAATTAGAAGCATTTAATTTCAATCATCAATGAGCTATAAGACTACAATAGGATTGGAGATACACGCGGAACTGAAAACCAAGACGAAGATGTTCTGCAACTCAAAGAATGACACGGAGGAAAAAAATCCTAATGTGAATATCTGCCCGATATGCATGGGACATCCGGGAACATTGCCAGCGATAAACAAAGAAGCGGTTAAGAAAGTGCTCAAAGTCGGAGTGGCGCTTGGGGCGGAGCTCGCGGACTTTAGCGAATTTGACCGGAAAAATTATTTTTACCCCGACATTCCGAAAGGTTATCAAATAAGCCAGTATAAATATCCTCTTGTGAAAGGCGGAGAACTAAACGGAGTGAAGATAACGAGAGTCCATCTTGAAGAAGACACCGCAAAATCTTCTCACGACGCAGAAGATTACAGCCTAGTGGATTTCAACAGGGCGGGTATTCCTTTGATGGAGCTTGTGACAGAGCCGGTCATTCACAGCGGTTCTGAAGCGGCGGAATTTGCCAAAGAATTGCAATTATTGCTCCGCTATCTCGGCGCGAGTGATGCCAATATGGAAAAAGGCGAGATGAGAGTGGAAGCAAATGTGTCAGTAAGTAAGAGCGATATTTTTGGTGTAAAGGTAGAAGTCAAGAATCTCAATTCTTTCAGGGCGGTTGAAAAGGCGGTAGCTTATGAAGTTGAAAGGCAGATTGCCGTGATTGAAAGCGGAGAGAAAGTCATTCAAGAGACCAGAGGCTGGGATGAGAATAAGCAGAAAACTTTCTCCCAAAGATTGAAAGAAGAATCCCACGATTACCGATATTTTCCCGACCCGGATCTGCCCAAACTAAAAATAAGCGAAATTCTGGAATTCAGCGAAGAGAATTTGCGGAAAGAATTGCCGGAACTGCCGTGGGAGAAAAGGGAAAGACTGGAAAAAGAATTTGGCTTGAAAGATGAGGCGATTGAAATATTTACGCAGGATATGGCTTCAGGCGAGTTTTTTGAATCAGTGGCATTCCACTTGGAAACCGAGTTTCCAAGTTCAAGTCCACTTGGAAACCGAGTTTCCAAGTTGGCGGATGCTATCTTGCTTGCTTCCAATTATATTATTTCTGATTTGTCCGGACTGATGAAAGATAAAAATATTTCATCTAATGAATTAAAAATAGAGCCGAAAAATTTCGCCAAGCTCATCAAGATGGCGGCTGACGGAGAAATTTCATCTAGGGCGACAAAAGATGTTTTGAAAATTATGTTTGATGAAGGCGGGGACCCGGAAAAAATCGTTAAAGAAAAAGGCTTGGCGCAAACTTCCGACAATTCTTTCATAAAAAATATAGTTGAGGATGTTGTAAAAAATAATCTCGCCGCTGTTGAAGAATTTAAAAACGGCAAAGAAAATTCCCTACAATTTCTCGTAGGGCAGGGGATGAAGATTAGCAAAGGCAAAGCCAATCCCGGAGCTTTGCAAAAATTGCTGAAAGAAAGATTGGGGAAATAAAAAGCCCATTGATGCAAAAAGCACCAATGGGCTCTAGGTTGGCAATTGTGAGCAGGTTATTTTACAGCGGGTAAATAGTGGTATTGTTTCCCAATGTATACAGTATAGGGCGTATCCTTGGGGATATTGATAATTAGAGTGTCGCCTTGTTCTTTTATTTCAGGAACGACCCACTCGTAACCATGTATCCAATTATCACCGGCAATGTTTGTTAGCCCCTTAACTATTATTATCCTGTCATCATAGTTAAGATTGATCTCCTTTGCTAAAACCAGAAGACTGGGATCAAGGTGAGTACTCACGTGCCTGCATATTATCAGCTGAACCATATTTGTTCCTGTTTCGTCTGTTTTTAGAAATTCTCCACCTTCGTCACAACCGGCAATAACTGAAATAGCCACAAAAAACAACACATGCAATAATAAACATTTCCATATAGTACACCTCCTTTTTGCCAAAAATTTTTATTCAAAAATAAATTCAACTTTCTAAAAATTCACTACATAGGAATAAGAATAAATACTTTTACAATATTAAGCGCGACCAATACAAAATAGACCGCTCCGCCAAATGGCAAGATGCACATTGCTCTGCAGAATATTTTAAAACCGAGGTCAGCGTCTCGGCTGAAAAATATTACCATTATTCCAAAAGCAATGAAGATTCCGGCGAACATCCAAGCCATCATTTCAAGGTTCATATTAAAATCTCCTTTCAAACTCCCTTCAAAATTTCCAGTTGAATTAGAATTCAATTTTCTAAAAAAAGACTAGCATATTCTTACATTTTTGTCAAATTTCCTTTTATGAATAAATGCTTATATAATTAACAGCAACTTAACAATAATTTTATTTTTCAGATGAAAAAAACACGAGTGGCTATAAATGGGTTTGGGAGAATCGGGCGGGCGTTTTTAAAGATTGCCAAAGACAGGAAGGAGATTGATATTGTTGCTATAAATGATCTCGGCGATGTGGAAAATTTCGCTTACCTTCTCAAATACGACACTGTTTATGGGAAAAGCGATTTTGATATCAGGACGGAGAAGACGGCAGACGGGAATGTTTTGATTGTTGACGGAGAAAAGATTCAGTATTTTAGCGAAAAAGAACCGAAGAACCTTCCGTGGAAAAACTTGGATATTGATGTTGTTGTGGAATCATCCGGATTTTTCGCGAGTTATGAAAAATCAAAAGCGCATTTGGATGCCGGCGCAAAGCGCGTGGTAATATCGGCGCCGGTCAAAGACGAAGCAGTCGGAATTATCGGAGAAACGATCCTTCTCGGAATAAATGAAGACAAGCTCAAAGGTTGCGACATAAGCTCCAATGCTTCCTGCACCACGAACGCTGGCAGTCCGATTATCGCCATATTGGACGAGAAAATCGGCATTGAAAAAGCAATATTGAATACCGTGCACGGATACACCGCCAGCCAGTCGCTTGTTGACTCTCCCAGCAAGAAAGATTTGCGCGAAGGCCGCGCGGCCGCGATGAATATCGTCCCGTCTTCAACCGGCGCGGCAATCGCTATGACTAAAGCCTTCCCGTCTTTGGAAGAAAAATTTGACGGCGTATCGGTAAGAGTGCCGGTCGTGGCAGGGTCGCTTGTTGACATAACTTTTATCGCCAAGAGAAATACGACCGTGGAAGAGGTTAACGAAATACTGAAGGTCGCTTCAGGAGAGGCCCGTTGGGAAAATATTTTTTCCGTGACGGAAGAAGATCTTGTGTCTTCTGATATTTTAGGGACCA
Source organism: Parcubacteria group bacterium GW2011_GWA1_40_21 (assembly GCA_000996205.1). Lineage (GTDB taxonomy): Bacteria > Patescibacteriota > Minisyncoccia > Phycocordibacterales > GWA1-40-21 > GWA1-40-21. Next base: position 45,215 of record LBYO01000001.1, read on the forward strand.
GTTTTGCTTCAATTGCCGACCTCAAATTTACCAGAGTCGTGGATGGAAATTTGGTCAAAGTTCTGGCATGGTATGACAATGAAATGGGGTACGCTTATACTTTGGTTGAGCATGTGATAAAGAGCGGAAATTACATTTAAGCTTGCTATTGTAAAATTATGACAGAAATTATACCGGCGATTTTGCCGGAAGACATTGATGATTTGAGGGAAAAGCTTTCTTTGATTTCAGGAATTATTCCTTTGGCGCAGATTGATGTGTGCGACGGCAGATTCGCGCCGACAAAAACTTGGCCTTACAAGAAAGGCGTTGACGAGACTTTTTTAAGAATTGTCGGACAAGAGGAGGGCTTTCCTTTTTGGGGCAGTGTTGATTTTGAAGCTGATCTTATGGTGAAGCATCCGGAAAATATTGTTGATGATTGGATCTCCGCCGGTGCCAAGAGAGTCATAATCCATATTGAGTCAACGCCGGATCCGCTTTCGCTTTTTCAAAAAATTAAGCTGGAATACGGAGCCTCGGATGAATCGTCTTACGGGGTGGAGACTGGAGTTGCTTTGAATATAGAAACTCCGAATGAAGAGGTTTACGAGCTTTTAAGCGAGGTTGATGATGAGGGTGAGCCGGCAATAGATTTCGTTCAATTTATGGGAATTGAGAACATCGGATATCAAGGAGAGCCGTTTGACGAGAGAGTGTTTGAAAAAATTCGCGAATTGCGCGAGAGGTTTCCTGATATTATAATAAGCGTGGACGGCGGAGTGTCTTTGGAAAATGCTTCCGAGCTCATAGAAGCGGGTGCGAACAGGCTGGTGTCCGGCTCGGCGATTTTTGAAAGCGGGGATATCGCGGGGACGGTTGAAGTATTCCAGAATATCGGTTAGTCATTATCTAATTTAAATACAATTATAAATTTTTTATGAAAAAAGAAACGAAAAAAATCACAATCGGAGATTTGGCCGTGATAGTCAGTAGGGGTTTTAACGGTGTCGATGAGAAATTCAAGGAAGTCCACAAGAAGATGGACAAGGGTTTTAGCGATGCCCGTAAGGAAATAGAAGATCTCGCGATAATGACGGGAAGAGGTTTTGAAGATGTCGATAGAAGATTTGGAGATTTGGAAGAAAAATTATCACGCAAAATTGATGGATTATCCAATAGGATTGATGATCTGTCCTTGAATCGCGCCACTCGGGAAGAGCTGAAAATATTGTCCGTTCGGGTGGAGAAAGTTGAGAAAAAAGTCTTTAAATAAAATAAAAATGGCGCACCTATCCGATGAACAAATTAAAAAACTAGAAGCGACGGCGAACACGATTCGCCAGGATATTATCGCTATGCTTTTGGAGGCGAAAACAGGACATTCAGCCGGGCCACTCGGAATGGCTGATGTTTTTACTGTCTTATATCACACTGACGCTATTAAACATGACCCGAAAAATCCGGATTGGGAGGAGAGGGATAGAATCGTTTTGTCCAACGGCCACATTTGCCCTGTGCTTTATGTGGCGATGGCGCGCGCCGGATATTTTTCGGTTGAAGAGTTAAAAACTCTGCGGAAATTTGGGACAAAATTGCAAGGTCATCCGCACCGGCTTGTTTTGCCCGGATTAGAAACGAGTTCCGGTCCGCTTGGTTCTGGTCTTTCACAGGCCGCCGGTATGGCCTATGCGTTGAAAGCCGATAAGAAAAAAAATCAGGTTGTCTGCTTGATGGGCGATGGCGAGCTTGATTGCGGTCAAATTTGGGAAGCGGCGATGTGGGCGGGGAAAAACAAGCTGGATAATCTTACGGCGATAATAGACAGGAACAATATTCAGATAGATGGATTTACGGAGGAAATAATGCCACTTGAGCCATTAGATGAAAAATTTCACGCTTTCGGCTGGCATGTTTTGGAAATAAATGGCAATGACATCAGAGCCGTTTACGACGCTGTTTTCCAAGCCAGGGCGATTTTTGAAAAACCGGTTTGCATTATTGCTTACACCATCCCCGGCAAAGGCGTGGACTTTATGGAGCAAGATTTCAACTGGCACGGCAAACCGCCGAATAAAGAGGAGGGGGAAAAGGCCTTGCAAGAATTAAGAACTCTGGGAGGAAAAATCAGCGGGGAGTAAATAATGAAGAAAAAATCAAACAATTACGCATATATAGACGGCGCGAACTTACACAGAGGTATTGCCGGTTTTGGCTGGAAATTGGATTACAGGCGATTCAGAGTTTGGTTGTCTGAAAAGTATGGCGTTTCGCATGCTTATATTTTTATCGGACTTATTGCAAAATACAGTGATTTATATAAATATTTACAAGAGTGTGGATACACTATTGTTTTTAAAGAAGTTGTGTACGATAGCGATGGCAAGCCTAAAGGTAATTGTGATGCGGATCTTGTTTTGCAGGTGGCGCGTGATACTTATGAAAATAAATTTGACAGTGCGATTATTGTTTCAAGTGATGGCGATTATGCTAGTTTGATTAAATTTCTTCAAGAAAAAAATAAATTAAAGGCAATACTCTCTCCAAGCGTTCCCCAAAAATGTTCCATCTTATTAAAAAGAACCAATGCGCCAATTACATATTTAAGTGGTGTAAAAAATAAAATATCTTTGAAAAACAAAGAAAAAGCCCCCATTAAGGACGAGCCTTAACGGGGTCTTTTTCGTGGTGATATTAATAATATACAGGAAGCAAAAAATATGTCAAACTTATCAAATAATCAAAAATTTATGCCTAACCAAAAAGGATTTTCAAAAATAGCAATAATTATTATCGTCTTGATTTTAATCGGCGTGCTGGGCTATATGAGATTTATAAAAAAACCAGTCAGCCTTGATGTGGGTAACCAAGTCCAATTAACTGAAAAGAAACAAATAGAAACAAAACAAGTAATTAAAACGGACACAGAAAGTTCTCGTGAAGCGCTTGTTTCTTATTTTAATTTGCTTAATAAAAAACAATACAGCGATGCGGTAAAATATCACGGTAGCGGATATGATTATCTTAAAAACTGGAACTCTGGTTTAGGCTTAAAAAGCAATGATTATGAATCTTTAATAAAGAATGGGTGCGAGGTAAACGGACTGCAATGTTTAAAGATAAAGATGATTTTGAATCAACAAAAAATTTCAGAAACAGATTTTAAATTCATAGTGCAATTTGAAAATAACGACGGAACACTTTTTGAACAAATTAATGAAGATGAAAATCAGTCATTAACGAAGGCAGATTTTGAATACATTGTTAGAAAAACTAATAATCAATTTTTAGTAATAACACAGCCGGTATATTCACAATAATTTTGTAAAATGATAAACCCAAACCTAAAACTTAATCCGAAATTGTTTAAAGAGGATATTGAACAAGTGCCGACTCGTTTTGGCTATGGGGAAGGGTTGGTGATTGCCGGAAAGGAAAATCCGAATGTCGTGGCGCTTTGCGCCGATTTAACCGATTCCACCCGCACTTCGGTTTTCAAAAAAGAATTTCCGGACCGGTTCGTGGAGGTTGGCATCGGGGAGCAGAATATGGCGTCGCTCGCGTCCGGAATGGCGGCGGTCGGCAAAGTTCCATTTATCTCTTCTTACGCTATGTTTTCGCCCGGCCGAAATTGGGAGCAGATAAGGACGACTATTTGTTATAACAATCAAAATGTCAAAATTGCCGGAGCTCATAGCGGCGTGTCCGTCGGCCCCGACGGCGCCACTCATCAGGCGATAGAAGATATGGCTATCACGCGGGTTGTTCCCAATATGATTGTCATCGCGCCTTGTGATGCTATTGAAGCGAAAAAAGCGACCATCGCCGCAGCCAGACACAAAGGTCCGGTCTACATCAGATTTACTAGAGAAAAAACGCCAGTGATGACGACGGAAGAAACGCCTTTTGAAATCGGAAAAGCGGAAATTTATCGGGAAGGAAAAGATGTTTCCATTATCGCCTGCGGGCCATTACTATATGAAGCTTTGAAAGCGGCGGAAGAATTGGCCAAAGAGGGAATTGAAGCGGAGGTGATAAACAATCACACCGTGAAGCCGATGGACAAAGAAACTATTTTGCAATCGGTCAAAAAAACCGGCTGTGTCGTTACTATAGAAGAGCATCAAGCGGCGGGCGGTATGGGCTCGGCTGTCAGTGAAATTTTGTCTCAAAACCACCCCGCGCCGATGGAAATAATCGGCGTCAAAGACCGCTTCGGCGAATCGGGAGAGCCCCACCAACTTTTAGAGAAATTTGGGCTTACCGCTCCTTTTATAAAAGAAGCTGTTTTAAAAGTAATCAAAAGAAAAATTAAATTAAAAGGTTAGGCGGGCAGGCAAACTAACTCTTGGAAAAATTCGGATTGACGGCGGAGAATATTATTGAGGCTGCAAAGAGAGTTATCAAAAGGAAGTAGTTAAAAAATAAAATTTAATTTTCCTTGACAATAATACTAAATTAGTGCTAGGTTTTATGTGGATAAATACGGGCAACAGCGTTGGCTGTTTAGTTTTTTGAAAACTTAATTAAGGAGATAAGTGATGACAATGTGGATTACAGCTGCTTTATGTCACGACAAAACACTAATGAGACTAAACAATCTGGGGGAAAAAATCAGTGACTTAACATTGAGAGGGTTGTTTTGGGGTAAAAACGGCGCTCTTTCTTTGGAAAAAGAAAGACTCAAGATTAACAGATCGCATCAATTCCATTTTACTGAATTTTTAAGCGCTGCTTCCAGCACTTATTACGCCGCGAGCGGTAACGCCGCTTCCCGCATCAAAGAAGAAAAATTATTTTTTAAACCATTATGGTGTTGGCGCGCGTGGAGGTGTCTGCAAATAGCAGAAAAAAATTCAGACAAGTTTGCCAAATTAAGACCAATGAATGAGATGTCTCTGGGAGAATTGGATACCAGAGCCTGCGTTTTGAATAAGGCGGGGCGGCTAAGTGAAGCAATTGTTCTTCTTAGACATGGCATAAATAAGATTTCAGCCGAACGAGTTGGAACCGAACACGACCTTTGCTTGTTTCTAGTTCATGAGGCTGATGTGATTGTCGGTATGGGAAGGTATCACAAAGACAAAGAGGCGGAAGAAAATTACAAGCAGGCCATGAGATTATCGGAAGATGAAGTCATACCCATCCTTACTAGAGTAAGAGTTATGAAAAGTTACGGAAAATTCTTGGCTAGTGTAGGCCGAGCTGATGAAGCCAAATATTTACTGCATAAAGCCTATCAGTCCGCCGAAGAAAACAAACTATCTGACCAGACTGTAAAAATAAAAGCTTTGTTTGCAGGCATTAAGTAAGGCTAAGAGACGAAAACGAAAGGCGGGGGACTAAAATCTTTCGCCTTTTTTCTTTGCAAAACTGGCTGATTAGCATAAAATAAAAGCGTGGAAAACAAAGGAAAAGAAGAAGAAAATTTTTTACCTCATCTTTATGAGCCGTTGAGAATCAAAATCGCCGTTCAATATGTCCGGCAGGAAATGAGAAATTTTTTTCCGGAATTGAGAGAGGAGGTTTTGTGGCGCTCTATGGATAAGCAGATCGGAGATTGGGATAAAAAATTGGGAATAAGAAATTTTTGGAACGCCGTTCATGGTATTTCAATAGGTTTTCGGTTGAAGAGTCTGGTGCCATGGATAACTTCCTTAAACATAAAATGGAAAGAAAAGGAGATGCCTGTAAAAGATTTATGGTTTGGCGGGCAATTCGGTCCGATAAAAGAAATGAAATGCTCCCGATCGGCAGCCGAAGTCAAAGATAAAATTTTTTGGACAGAAAACAGGGAAATTTTGAACAAGAGCATAAAAATCTTGAAAGAGAAAAAAGACGAAACGGCTCCGAGAGATTATTTTCCTATTTTTGTAATAAAGAAAAAAGAGAAACTTACGGTAATTGACGGCAATAGGCGGTTATTGCAGGCGATCGTTGATAAAAAAGAAAATATATTGGCGACGATAGGAGAGCCGATCGCGGAGCCGCCTATTTTTGAACATTGGGTTCCGACTTCTTTGCTTGTTGACCTTGTCTTTTGGCATAAGCGACAAACGGAATCCGAAAAAGACACGAAAGAAATAACTGCCCGAATGATCGTTGAGCTGATTAAAGATTCATCCGCCGGACGCATAGAATTTGAAGAAAGAGCCGTTCATAAAGACGATGAAGTTCATTTAAAACTGGCAGAATCGGTCGCTAAAATTCTAAACGACAATAAATAACTTATGCGCCCCGAATTACGAAATGCAAAAAATTCAGGTCTGGTTGAGCAAAAACATTCAAAAGACAAATAGCTTTTGCGACCCGAGGACCTAAATTTTTGCATTTCGTAATTCGGGGTTATGTGGATAACTTAAATTATGCCCATTTTTAGATGTGTGCTAAAATTAACCAATTAAAAGTCAAAAAAATCTTTATTAGCAAATCATTAATTATTTTATATGAGTAAAAATTTGAATAAGTTTCTAATTTCAGTTTTCGCGGTTTCAGCTATCGCATTCGGCGCTTTCCACAATGACACGAATGCCGGTTTTTGGGATTGGTTTAATTTAAATAAAAATAAGGTCAATAACGATTCCCAGCAAGCGGCGGCGGTAGCTAATGCTGATACGACATCTAGTTCGTCTTCCGTCAGCCTTACGGCAAAAACAGGCAACGCGCTTGATATAACTTCATCTTCCGCCAGCTTAAACGGCACGATTAATCCAAAAGGGGAGAATGTTTCCGTTTATTTCAAATACAGAAAAGAATCGGAATCAGCCGAAGCGACCAAAACTACGGAATGGATGTCCACCGGCAGCAGATCAAACGATTTTGCCGCCATCGTTAAAATTTCCGGCTTATCTTTTGGAACAAAGTATGTTTACCGATTTTACGCGTATAATTATACAAGCGGGAAAACTATCTATGGCGACTTAAAGTATTTTACCACTAAAACATCAAGCGAATCGTCAAGTTCGGTCCAAAGCTCGTCTTCTTCCGTTTCCAGCGGAGCCAGTTCCAGCAGTTCTTCCGTTCAGCAATACACGCTTAAAGTGAAGATTTCCGGCGCCGGCAAGATAACAAGCAGCGGCGGTTCCGGTGTCATAAATTGCAAAAGAACTGTTGATTCAAAAGGAAAAACGGAAATTGGCGGCGATTGCAGTGTAAAATTCAACAAAGGAGAATCTGTCATTTTAACTCCGTCAACGCCAAGCACTCAATATGAATTCGCCACATGGGCTGATGATTGCAGGGCGGCTCAAAAAGTAACTTCTTGCACAATCAAAATGAGCGGCAACAAAACCGTTTCCGCCACCTTCAATAAGAAAGGATCGGCCAATAAAGAAACTGTATCCGTCTCGGTGAGAAAAACCGGCAAGGGCGTCGGCAAAGTAGTCAGCATAAACAGTTCAGGAAAAGAAATAAGCGGAATAAACTGCGGCAGTAATTGCAGCGAAAATTATGAGCAGATTTGCGAAATAACCGCAGGAGGCAGAGGCACAGGTACTGGTTGCAGTTTGGCTTACTTTAGAGCCGTCGCGGAAAAAGGCTCCACTTTTTCCGGCTGGGGCGGTGGTTGTCTGACTTTCAAAAATGTTAAAGACCAATGCTATGTCACTTTGGACGGCGACAAAACCATAAATGCCAGCTTCAGCGAAGGAATCGACAATAAGGAAGGGAAATATTATGACCTTACGGTTACCGTATCCGAAGGCGGAAATGTTGCCAGTACCGACGGTAAAATCAATTGCAGTTCCGGCAATTCTCCCTGCGCGCACAGTTACGGCAAGAACGGCACGGTTACTTTGAAAATTACTCCCGACAGTGGATACGCTTTAGGCGAGTATTCCGGTTGCAGTAAAAGCGGAAATGTCCAAAACAACATTCTCACTTGCAAAACGAAGATGACCCAAAACAGAAATGTGAATGTTAGTTTTAAGGCGTCGGGAACATCTTCTTCCAGCTCGTCATCCAAAGCCTCTTCTTCCTCAACGGGTTCATATTCAACAGTAACCGGATCCGCGAGCAAAATAACTTCAACTTCCGCCACCCTAAACGGCACAATCACTCCGAACGGGAACAGTCTTTCTTATATCTTTGCTTATCGCAAAAACAGCGAAAGTTCATCGGCAACCAAGTACGTTCCCTCCAACACCTATACGTCAATCGGTAGCACTTCAGGCGATGTCTCCGTAAGCGCCGACATTTCCGGATTATCATCGGGGACGAAATATATTTATAGACTTTACGTATGGAATTCTAAAACAGAAAAAGTTACCAGCGGATTAGTAAAATATTTTACCACTTCATCAAGCGAATCTTCCAGCTCCAGCTCGTCTTCTTCCGTTTCCAGCGGTTCTGCCGGTTCGGTGGACTTAAAAGTCAGAGAGGTAAAGGAAAATGACCAATATGGCGATTATAGCGATTCAATTACATTGAATAACGCCAATTCCCGCGGAACAGAGTCCGCTGAATTAAAATGGACCGTTTCTAACGTTAAAAATTGTTCTTTGTCTTACGGTTCCAACGCCAAAGAACTTTCCAATACGCCGGATTCAACTAACATAATTGCAAATTCCGGAAAAGCGTATAGAACACCGGACTATACTGTTAATACATCTTCTCGCCAAACGGCGACTTACACGCTCAATTGCGCCGATACTAACGGCAATTCGTTAAGCGATTCGGCTAGCGTAACTTATTAAACTTGAAGGCAAACAAAAGCAGGTTAGATTGAGGTAATACAAAAATCGCCAGCCTCGGCTGGCGGTTTTTGTTTGCCTGATAAAGGCGCTCTGCCGTATTAAATTACTGAAAATAAACATAAAATGTGTATCTTAATTCAGCGATAGCAGAAATAGCGCAGGATTTTTAAAACATAAAATGCGGGCTCAAGGATTTTTTTATCTAAAATTTTGATGTAATATAGACTTATAAAAATAATATGAAAAATGTTGATTTGAGTAAAATTAAAAAGGCGCATTTTACGGGGATAGGGGGGGTAGGAGTTTCGGCGATTGCCAGAATGATGCTGGCGGAAGGAAAAATTGTGAGCGGGTCGGATGTTTCGGATTCGGCGATAATTGATGAATTGCGAAAACTTGGGGCGAAAATTTTTATCGGGCACAGCGCCGACAATGTCGCCAATGATGTTGATTTGCTTGTCTACACTCCGGCTGTCACGGCCGACAATCTGGAATTAAAAAAAGCCGCCAAATTGGACATCCCTACGCTTTCTTATCCGGAAATGCTCGGACTTATTTCCAAAGATAAATATACTATCGCCGTCTCCGGCGCGCACGGCAAGACCACGACGACGGCGATGATTGCGAAAATTCTTATTGACGCCGGACTTGACCCGACTGTTATCGTCGGCAGTTTATTGAAAGATCAAGGAAGCAATTTTGTGGCGGGCAAAAGCGAGTATTTTGTGGTGGAAGCTTGCGAATACAAAAAATCTTTTCTTAATCTTAATCCGAAAATTATCGTCATCACTAACATAGACAATGACCACTTGGATTATTACGGCAATTTGGAAAATATTAAAAAAGCGTTCGGCGAATTCGCGGCGAAATTGCCAAAGGAAGGGTATCTGGTTTGTGATCCAAACGATGAAAATTTGAAAGACATAATTAAAGAGGCAAAATTTAAAATAATAGATTACACGAAAGTAAACAATAATTTTAATTTAAAAATTCCAGGCGAGCACAATATAAAAAACGCCCAAGCGGCGATAGTGGCGGCGGAAATTTTGGGAGTTTATTCTAAAAAAGCGGAAAATTCTTTGGAAAGTTTTGAAGGAACATGGCGGCGGTTTGAATTTAAAGGCGAAACGAAAAACGGCGTTTTTGTTTACGACGATTACGGCCATCACCCGACGGAGATAAAAGCGACCTTGAAAAGCGCGAGGGAATTGTATCCAAAAAATAAAATTATTGCCGTGTTTCAGCCCCATCTTTACAGCCGGACGAAGAGACATTTGGCTGAATTTGGAAAAAGTTTCAAAGATGCTGATCTGGTCGCCGTTTCTCCGATTTACGCGGCGAGAGAGAAAAATGACTCCAGTATTAATTCGGAAATGCTGGCGGAAGAAATTAAGAAAAATAATCAAACGGCCATTTGCTTCAATAATTTTTCTGAAATTGAAAAATACATAATTGCAAACACCGATAAAAACAATGTTGTCATCACGATAGGCGCCGGAGATGTTTATAAAATCTCTGACAGTCTGATTGTTTCAAAATTATAATTACATTATCCTAATTTCTTAAAAACCTACCACCCCACCTCATCGGCGGGCAAGCTACAACCTTCAGTTCATTGATATTTTTCATTTATGCCGTAGAATTGTCTTATAAATTATTTTTTTAAATTATTATGTCAAAAATTTCTCTTATTTTTTCACTGGGAATAATCACTGCCGTTTTGTCGGAAACAGGTTTCTCGAGCTTATGGAAAACAATATTCTATGCGGTATTAGGAGTCGCTGTTTCAATCATCGCGCTACTTATCAGAAAGGAAATAAATTCTTTGAGACGAGCGCTTAAAGGCAAAGAACACACAATCACTGATTCCTTTGTCCAGAATAGCCATATTGATACTTACGGCAGAGCGGGGAAGACCGCAAGTGAGGGTCATACCGGACACAATATAGCTAATTAACCCCGAATTACGAAATGCTAAAATTTAGGTCTGGTTGAGCAAAAACATTTAAAAACAAATAGCTTTTGCGACCCGAGGACCTGAATTTTAGCATTTCGTAATTCGGAATAATTAAGATTTATCTGAAAAATAAAGGCTAATAATGATAATTATAAATAAATACTTTTTCGCGGGCGTGGCGATCACCGGCTCTTTTTCTTTGGCTTATTTTGTTTTCCCTTCTATATTTTCGATAAGTTACAAGCTGGCTGTTTTGCCTGGGGCGGGGATTTCCGCCGAAGGGGAATTTGCCGTTCCGGTCAAAAAAATTATTTCTCACTTGACTACGCCTTCTCAAGTCAAAGCTATATATATGACCAATTGGGTAGCGGGCGATAAAAAACTTAGAAGCAGTCTTGTGAAAATCGCCGATGATACCGAGATAAATTCCATTGTCATAGACATCAAAGACTACACAGGAAGAATCGGGTTTGAAGTTTCCGATCCGCTTTTGAAAGAGCTTGGAGCTTACGAGAGAAGAATAGCCGACATAAAAGAGTTCATAGAAGAATTGCATAAGAAAAATATTTATGTGATAGGGAGAATATCCGTTTTTCAAGACAAATATTTGGTAGGCAGACGGCCGGACCTTGCGGTCAGACGAAAGAGCGATGGGGGAGTTTGGAAAGATTTTAAAAACATAAGCTGGCTTGACCCGGGCTCAAAGGAAGTGTGGGGCTATATCGCGGCTTTGGCTAAAGAATCTTACGGCGTCGGTTTTGACGAGCTGAATTTTGATTATATAAGATTTCCTTCCGACGGAAATATGAAAGATATTTCTTATCCTTGGAGTAATGGAAAAGCAAAGTCGGAAGTCATCAAAGATTTTTTTGCTTATTTACGCGAGAATCTCGGAAACATCGGAGCGCCTCTTTCGGCGGATCTTTTTGGAATGACTACCACGAATACCGATGATATGAATATCGGGCAGAATCTTGAGAACGCTCTCAAATATTTTGACTATGTGTCGCCGATGGTATATCCGTCGCATTATCCCAAGGGATTTAATAATTATCCGAATCCCGCCACGAAGCCTTATGAAGTGGTCAAATTCGCGATGGATAGCGCCGTGAATAGGGCAATGAATGCCACTACCACCCCTCGCAAGCTTAGACCATGGCTTCAAGATTTTAATCTGGGCGCGACTTACGACGCACCGATGGTCCGCGCGCAAATACAGGCGACTTATGACAGCGGGCTTGATAGCTGGATGCTCTGGAACGCTTCCAATAGATACACGAGCGCGGCCCTTGACAATCAAGATTGATTTATATTAAGCCAAAACCGACATCACATGTCGATTTTGGCTTTTTGTGAAAGGCGAGTATAATTTCAGCAAGATGAGCAACAATAGAATCACATATTTTGCGGAGACGGACGCGAGGAACAAAAGAACTCCTTTTGGAATAAGAGAAAATGACAGAAGCCGGCATTTGTATGTCATCGGCAAAACAGGTATGGGCAAGTCAACCCTGCTTGAAAATATGGCTGTTCAGGATATTCAGAACGGAGAGGGTATGGCGTTCATTGACCCGCACGGAAAGACGGCGGAGCTTCTCTTGAATTATGTCCCGCAAGAAAGAATCAAGGATGTTTTGTATTTCGCGCCGTTTGATATGGAACATCCGATTTCTTTCAATGTGATGGAAGATGTCGGATATGACAAACGACATTTGGTAGTGAGCGGACTTATGAGCACTTTCAAAAAAATCTGGCAGGACGCGTGGTCGGCGAGAATGGAATATATTTTGAGCAATACGATTTTGGCGCTTCTTGAGTATCCTGGCGCGACTCTTCTCGGTGTGAACAGAATGCTTGCTGACAAAGATTATCGCAAAAAGGTTGTGGACAATATCAAAGACCTGTCGGTCAAGTCTTTCTGGGTGGACGAATTCGCCAAATATACGGACAGATTCGCCGCCGAAGCCACACCGGCGATTCAAAACAAAATCGGGCAATTTACTTCTAACCTGCTTATAAGAAACATTGTCGGTCAGGAGAAATCTTCTTTTGATATCAGGAAGATTATGGACGAAAAGAAGATACTCATAATCAACTTATCCAAAGGAAGAGTGGGCGAAGTCAACGCCAATCTTCTCGGCAGTATGCTCATAACGAAAATTTATCTCGGAGCGATGTCGCGCGCCGATGCTTCCCCCGGCGAGCTTCACAAGCTCCCAAACTTTTATCTTTATGTTGACGAGTTCCAATCGTTCGCTAATGAATCATTTGCCGATATTCTCTCCGAAGCCAGAAAATACAAGTTTAGCTTGACGATAGCGCATCAATACATAGAGCAGATGTCAGAGGAAGTCAGAGCCGCTGTCTTTGGAAATGTCGGTACAATGATTTCTTTCCGAGTCGGCGCTTTTGACGCGGAAATACTGGAGAAAGAATTCGCGCCGCAATTCACAGCTGAGGATATGGTAAATTTAGGATTCGCGCAAATTTATTTAAAACTCATGATTGATGGCGTTTCTTCCTCTCCTTTTTCCGCCGTCACTATGCCTCCGATAGCCGAACCGGAAATTTCTTTCAAACAAGATATTGTTGATAGCTCAAGAGGGCAATTCGGAAGGCCGAGAACTACCGTTGAGGAAGACATCAGAAAATGGCATGAGGTTGAGCCGAAAACAGCCGATGTATCGCGCGCGCCATTTTCAAAAAGAGAATTTAAGCCGGCAGACAGACCTTATCCGCCGAAGACGGCTTTCAGCGCCAGCCGTTTTCCCGCCGGTGAAAGCGAGGATAGACAAAAAAGAGAGCCTGCTGATTTCAAGCCAAACAATTATTTCAAGAAAGACGATGTTCCTAAATACGATAATCGGCCGAAGATTTCTGAAGAAAATTTTGAAAAACCGCAAAGCGATGATTTCGTGCCATTGAAATCGTTTAAAAATGTTGCACCTCCGACTCCGGCGGTTCCGCGCGCGCAAATTGATATTTCCATAAAAAGGACTGACGAAAAGACGGTTTACAAGCCCGAGCCGAAAAAAATTACGGAAGAAAACAAAAATCTTCTTAAGGAGGCTCTTCAATCGGCGCTAAAAACGGCTATCCCCAAGAACGATACGGAAAAAGAAAAGAGTCATCCTCCATCAAATCACAATGTTCAAAACAGCCAGCCCAAAGAAATTTCCGAAGAAACTCTTAGGAAGATGCTTGAGGTCAAAGAATAAATGATTAAAATATTAGGGAACATTCTGTGGGTATCAGATACCCACAGATACAATAATTCAAAGTAAAATAAATTAAATGATTTTTCTAATAGTGCTTATCTTTATAACTACCTTCTCCATTTTTGCCGTTCTTCATGTTAGAAATTCTGACGAAACAGAGGTTGAGATGTCTGGATTTGACATAAAAATAATAGAATAATTTGCAATATGAAAAATGAAATTTCAAAACAGTCAACCAAAAGAATACTGATTTTTTCAATCGCCTATATTCCTTTCGTGGGGGGTGCCGAACTGGCGGTGAAGGAAATTACGGACAGAGTAAACGATTTGGAGTTTGATATGATAACTTTGAGATTCAATAAAAATTGGCCGAAATTTGAGAAGATAGGGAATATCAATGTTTACAGAATATCTTCGCCAAAATTATTTTTCCCTTTCGCCGCATTTCTCAAGGCGATAAGGCTTAATATGAAAAGACGATATTGTCTTGTTTGGTCTATTATGGCGAATAGGGCGGGCTATGCCGCTTTGTTTTTTAAATTGACTCATCCGAGAGTGAAATTTCTGCTCACGCTTCAAGAGGGCGACACGACCGATTATCCGAAAAAGCGGGCCGGTTTTATCTGGCTTTTTGTCGGATTTTTGTTTAGAAAAATTTTTACGAAAGCGAATTGCGTTCAAGCGATCAGCAATTATCTTGCTGGCTGGGCCAGAAGTATGGGCAATAATGATTGCGTTGAAATTATCCCGAATGGAATAGACACGGAAAAGTCTCTAAAGTCCGTAAAGTCGAAAGCCCATAAAGTCGAAAACAAAAGTCCAAGAATAATAATCACGACATCAAGATTGGTGCCGAAAAACGGGATTGATATTCTTATTGAAGCCATATCAATATTGAAAAAAGAGGGACTGTCGGGGGAAATCCAATGTCAGATTTTAGGTAGCGGTCCGGAAGAAGAGAAGCTGAAAGAGCTTACAAGAATTTTGGGACTTTCTGACGAGGTTGTCTTTCTTGGACACATTGATCCGGAAGTCGTTTACACTTACCTCGCCAATGCTGATATTTTTGTAAGACCATCCCGCTCTGAAGGGTTAGGTAGTTCTTTTTTGGAAGCTATGGGAGCCGGTCTTCCCATCGTCGGCACGGCTGTTGGCGGTATCCCGGACTTTTTAAAGGACCCAGCCGATGTTGGTGCGGACAAAGCCACCGGACTTTTTGCTAAAGTTGATGACCCTAATGATTTAGCTGATAAAATAAGAATGCTTGTGAACGATGATAATTTTTCCCAAACGATTGCTTGGAATGGCAAAAAACTGGCCACCGAAGAATATTCTTGGGATAATGTAGCGGATAAAATGAGTTTGATTTTTAGCAGACTTTGTTAAAACACTTTAAATTATGAGACGGCTTAAATTATTCGTTCGCATCTTTTTCCCGCCATTCCAGCTAATCCAAAATATTTTGTGCATTCTGTGGGTATCAGATACCCACAGACATCTACGGACATACAGACACAGATGAACAGAAAAGACCCTTTCGCAATTCAAAGTAAAATAACTTTTGATTTAATATGAGAAAAGAAAGAGAAAAAAATATTTGCAACCTTTTAGATAAAGCTAATTTCGAAAATGGCAGTTTAAGAGTGTTGGTTATCGGCACGGATAGGAATATTTTCAAGGCGGGTAGCGCCGTAAGGGATAGAATGATTGAGTATGGGAAATTATTCCAACAACTTCACATAATTATATTTACAAAAAGATTTCAGAAATTCAAATCGGAGAAAATATCTGAAAATGTCTGGATATATCCGACAAAATCTTGGACTAGATTATGCTATCCGTTCGGGGCCGTCAGAGTCGCCAAGAGGGAATTTGGCGAATTACTGCCGGAGATGATTGATGTTGTATCTGCCCAGGATCCTTTTGAGACAGGCATTGCCGGATGGCTCATCGCGAGAAAATTCCACTTGCCCCTGCAACTGCAGATACACACGGATTTTTTGAGCCCGTATTTTTGGAAGGAATCTTTCTTGAATAAAATCAGGGTTATAATCGGAAAATTTTTAGTAAAAAGAGCCGATTGCCTCCGCGTTGTCTCAAATAGAATCAAAAACTCTTTACTAAAATCTAAAACCTTCCCACCCCGCCTACAACCTAGTATAACCGTTCTGCCGATTTTCGTTGACACAGATAAGATAAGAAACACTCCGACTAATTTTGATGTCCGCAAAAAATATCCGCAGTTTTCTTTTATTATAATGATGGCTTCCCGGCTAGAAAAAGAGAAAAATATCAATTTGGCGATTGAGGCTATGAAGGATCTCGCGCGCAGTTATCCTAAAATCGGAATGGTTATCGTCGGCGATGGAAAAGAAAAGAAGAATCTGGAGCGCCTTGCCGCTAAATACAGCCTTCAAAAAAATATTATTTTTGAAGGCTGGCAGAATGATTTGATTTCTTATTACAAAACAGCCAATGTCTTTCTATCTACTTCTTTGTATGAAGGATATGGACTTACTATCGTTGAGGCGCTTGCCTCTGGCTGTCCTGTCGTCTTTTCTGATGTCGGCATAGCGAGCGAAGTTATTTCTGAAGGAGAAAGCGGTTTTGTTTGCTCCGTGAACGATAAAAATTGTTTTGCAAGAAGAATTCAAGAGATTATGGAAATACCGGGTCTGAAAGAAAGATTGGGAATCAATTCCAAAATGTCAATAAGCGAAAAATTAGTCGCGACCAAAGAAGAATATCTGTCAAAATATAAGCAGGCTATGGAGGAATGCCTGAAGAAGGATACAGAGAGATAATCAATTTCTAATTTCTAATTAAATCCCAAAAACAAAGGCAATTTTTAAACGGACTTGGATGTTTCGTTTCCAAGTAGAACCGATATCATACGTTGGTTTGACTGAGCTGAAAACTAGAAAAAAGGGTAATTTTCGTTTATTATAATAAATATGAAAATACTTATAGCTACCGGCATATACCCGCCTGACATTGGCGGGCCGGCTCAGTACGCTAAAAATATAGAAACAGTTTGGAGGAACCAAGGTCACACTGTGAAAGTCTTGTCATTTCTGTTTGAAAGAAAACTGCCAACGGGGATACGACACATTTGGTATGGCTCGCGGCTTTTGTTTCAAATGATTGGAAGCGATATGGTAATCGCACTGGACACTTTCAGTGCGGGGGTTCCGGCAGTTTTTATGGCAAAGATCTTGCGCAGGAAAATTATCGCGCGAACAGGCGGTGATTTTTTATGGGAAGCTTATGTTGAACGAACGGGAGATCTGGCGCTTCTGCGTAATTTTTACGATACTTGCATGAATAAATTATCCCGAAAAGAGCGAATGATTTTTAGACTGACACGGTATATGCTTACTCATGCGGACGGGATTGTGTTTAGTACAGCATGGCAGAGGAATATTTTCATACCCGCGTACGGAATTGATTCTAAAAAAACACATATCGTAGAGAATTACTACGGCAAAAAGGAGGAATCTTTTAATCCTGTGAGAAAAAATTTTATAGCCGGAACAAGGCTACTCAAGTGGAAAAATTTAGACCGTGTCCGCGAAGTTTTCGCATCTGAAGATGTTAAGAGGGCAGGTGTCGTGTTTGAAGAAAATAGCGAAAAATTTGAGAAATTTATGGACAGAATTTCTAATTGTTACGCCGTCGTACTCGCGTCTTTGGGTGACATCAGTCCTAATATGATTCTTGACGCTATCCGCTATAATAAGCCTTTTATCCTTACAAAAGAGACTGGTTTGTATGAAAGGCTCAAGGGCATCGCTATTTTTGTTGATCCTGAAAATGACAATGATATTAAAGAAAAAATACTTTTTCTGGCAGACGATAAAAATTATCAGGCTTCAGCAGATAAAGTCGCCACTTTTTCTTTTACTCATTCTTGGCTAGAAATATGCGATGAATTGATGAAGATATATAAAAATCTTCTATAAATTTATGGAAAAACCGTAAAATTTATGTTTAACTAATAGCAAATCATGCTCGAAAAAAATTACCAAAAAATTCACAATCGTTTCAAACGCCACGCGCCTCCTGTGATTTATAATAATGTTTTCAGGCACAGACAGGTTGTCAAATATTTGATCGCTGGCGGAACATCAACCTCCGCCGATATTTTGATTTATTCTCTTCTCATTTATTTCGCCAGTCTTTGGTATGTGGCGTCTTCGATTATTTCTTTTACGGTCGCTTTTTGGATAAGCTTCGGCCTTCAAAAATTTTGGACATTTAGGGACAGAGACACTAAAAATATGATGAAGCAGACCTATCTTTATTTATTTGTAGCGATTGTCAATTTGGGAATAAATACCCTATTAATATATCTTTTTGTCGATTATATCCACATTCACAAATTCATTTCCAAAGTTATTGCTAATGCAATGATAGCGGTTGAAAGTTTTCTCGTTTACAGGTATTTTATTTTCGCGAAAATAGGCAAAGTTGAAATTGAGGAAACTCCGCAAGAACTAAATACGCATTGATATTTATGAAGATACTGATTTTTACGCAAAAAATTGATGTTAATGATCCGGTACTCGGCTTCTTTTGCCGATGGATTGAAGAATTCGCTAAAAATTTTGAGAAAATAACTGTCGTTTGTCTGCAAAAAGGGGAATATAACTTGCCTCCGAATGTTAAAGTTTTAAGTCTGGGCAAAGACAAGCTAACAGCTTTTAAAAAAATTAAATACATATTGAATTTTTATAAACACATTTGGCGGGAAAGGAAAAATTATGACGTAGTGTTCGTCCATATGAATCAAGAATATGCCCTTCTCGGAGGAATTTTCTGGAAGATTTCCGGCAAGAAAATTTATATGTGGAGGAATCATCACTCCGGATCACTCCTCACTGATATCGCTTCAGTTTTTTGCAAAAAAGTATTTTGCACTTCTAAATATTCTTACACGGCCAAATACAAAAAAACAGTTTTGATGCCTGTCGGGGTAGACATTCAAAGATTCAAAATAAAAAATGAAATCTCAAAAATAAAAAATAGCATTTTATTCTTGGGAAGAATCGCGCCGTCAAAAAATGTTGATATTTTCGTGGAAGCACTTGGAATTCTTAAAAAGCAAAACCTGAATTTTTCCGGGGATATTTACGGAGACGTTCTACCAGAAGATGTTATGTATTTAGAAAAAATAAAATCGCGTGTGTGCGAGTTGGGATTAGAAAGTGTTTTGAAATTTCACAGTGGTGTGCCGAATCGCCAAACGCCGGAAATTTATAATTCGCACGAAATTTTTGTTAATTTAAGCTCGTCTGGTATGTATGACAAAACTATTTTTGAGGCAATGAGTTGCGGATGTCTCGCTCTTGCTTCTAATAATAATCTAAAAGGGCAGATTGATGATAGATTTATCATTGCAGAAAGAAAAGCGGAAGAAGTGACAAAGCAAATATCTATCATTTTGTCTTTATCAGAAGAGGAAAAACAAAAAATCATTTCCGACAACATAAAATTTGCCGAGATGCATAGTTTGGAAGAACTTGCCGGCAAGTTGAGTCACATTGTCAACAAATAAGATGAATGCCGTGTCATTTCACAACCTCTAATTCAAATACCAGAATTTTAACAGGAAAGAGCATATACAGGCGATTATCATAAAAATCCTGATGTTTTTTAAGCCAGTTTTTAAACCACCTTTTTATAAAATTGCATTTTACCGCTGGCCAGCCGATTGATATGTCCACTAATTTAAGCTTGAACGGCAAATTGGTGAAGGTGTGGTTGTTTTTGCAAAAATAGTTTATTGTTTTGCAGGTGAAGAAATTTTTGTGAGTAGGATCTTTATAGGCGGATGACGAGCGAAAATGGGGGACTTCTATTATTACTCTGCATCCATTTTTGCCTATTCTATGCATTTCCTTGAAAACATTCAAAAGACTGCTCGCATGTTCTATAAAGTGAAATGCCAGTATGATATCAGCGCTATTGTCTGGAATCGGCCACGGAGAAATATCTAAGTTGTGTTTTATGTCTATTGTCTTTGCTTCGTCCCAATCTACGCCGATAACACCTGGATAATGTTGCTTGCCACAACCTAGATTATATACGCGAAGATTGTCGTCAAATTTGATCTGTCGTCCGTTCGGCTGATAGATTTGCTCAATAATGTTATTATTAACCATCATATTTAATAGCTTTATTATAGTTTACAAAATCCTTTTTTCCAAATGATAACTGAAAACAAGATTGCAATTGTAATTCCCGTGCTCCGAAGAGGGGGCGGAGCGGAAAAAATCGCCTCATGGCTTTCTAAAGAGTTAGACTCGAAAGGGTGGAGCGTCCATTTCATCACTTTCTCAAGACGGGAGAATGAATACAATACAGGCGGAGTTCGCCATTCAATTTATCCTTCTTATAAACCTCATTCATTTTTCTCTTCAATTTTAAAAGCTCGAAAAATATCTAAAATATGCAAAGAAAACGACATATCCAAAATCCTTGCTTTTACCGAAGAAGCTTCTGCTGTAAGTCTGTTGGCTAAATTTTTTGGATTTAAAGGAAAAGTTTTCGTTGCCGTAAGGAACAATCCTTCCTTCCGTGGATTCTTTAGCCGATGCTTTATTAAAATATTTTATCGTTTTGCGGACAGAGTGATTGCCAACTCGCAGGGAATGGCGAATATCCTCCAGAATGAATTCAATCTTAAAGAAATTTCCGTAATTTACAATCCTTGTGATATTGGCGCAAACAGAGAAAAAGCTAAAGATATTTTACCGGAAAACATCGCGGATTTTATTCGTCAAAAGTTTGTGTTTCTTAATATAGGTAGAATGATAGAGCAAAAAGGACAAAAATATCTTTTGCGCGCATTTAAGGAAGTTTCCGACAAAAATCCCAATGCTGTCCTCATATTTCTTGGTTCAGGCGTGTTGGAAAAAGAGCTGAAAGAATACGCGGCATCTTTGGGGGTTGAAAATAAGATTTTATTTGCCGGAATATTAGAAAATGTATACCCGATTATCGCTAAGTCAGATTGCTTTGTTTTCTCGTCTCTTTGGGAAGGATTTCCCAATGTTTTGCTTGATGCTTTGTCTTTGGATAAAGCTGTAATTTCTACCGACTGCGACACAGGTCCTCGCGAACTGCTTTCGGAAAAAGTCACTCCGGCGCCTCTCGTATACCCATATTGTGGTGAATATGGAGTACTCATTAAAACACCGCTCCGCGGGTCGATATCTTCAAAAAATACCCTTTTGCCCGAAGAAAAAAACTTCGCGGAGTCAATGCTTGAGGCTATAAAAACGAATTTCTGGGGAGGAAAATACAGCCAATCTTCTCGCGCGGCCGACAATCTTTCTTCGAGGAAAATCTATAGTTTGTGGGAAGATGCGCTAGTCTAGTTATCTATATAATCCAATTTGATTGATTAAAAACAGATAAACAGATAAAGAAGAATAAGGCTTTTTTATCCAAAAAAGAAAATTTAACGGAGTAAGATTTTCACATCAAGTATTTTTCTTTTTAAATATGGCAATAAGCCTCCTGCCTTTCTCCTTATCGCATATATTGAAATATCGGGTCCATATATGTTTATTATAAAATTTCCGGAGAGGCTTGATGTCAATGAATTTGTTGTCAATAAATTTATATAATAATTTAAGGATATGGAAACCGGCTCTGTCTTGGCCGAATATTCCGTCCGCGCAGAAATAATCGGAAACAGTTTCAGTTAAAGATTTTGCCGTGAAGTGCTGGTAGTGTTTGCTTCCTGGAAGAGGGATTCCTTGCAAAAAAGACGGGACAGTTATAATCAGTGCGCCGTCTTTTTTAAGGACGCGGGAAACTTCTTTTAAAATCACGGAAATATTTGATGGTTCTATGTGTTCCAATGTCTCTATTAGAAAGACAGCGTCAAATGAACTTGGTTCGTATTGTAATTTTGACAGATTGCTGACGGAAAACTGCGCTTGTGGCACAAGCAAGCGGGCGAATCCGATTGCTCTCTGCGAGTAATCAGCGCCGAATAGGAAATAACCGTTTCCCAATCCGGTCATTTGCCCTAAGAATCTTCCATCTCCACACCCCGCGTCAAGAATTGAAATGGTTCCCAGTTTTTTGGCTATACTGACGCAAAAATTTAAGTAGCCAAAATAAAGACGGCCATTCTGACTAAGAGCGTCATCTGAAAACCAGTGATATGGCGTTTTGTAAGAAACTTCCTGGAGTTTTTGTTTATCGTTAAATTGTTGCATAGAAATAATAAATATTTTAATTGACAATTTTATAATATGTTATCATCGGTATTGTATCCGATGTTTAATTTTTTTTAGCAAATTGTAGACGAAAGGAAATTTTTTTATGAGAAACACTCTAATTCTATTTCCGTTTATAAGTCCGATAGGTGTTTTGAATGACTCATCTTTTTCCTTGTCATAAATTTTGTTCTGTTTATATTCCACATGATGGACAATAGTTGCTCTCGGATTAAACTGATATCTAAATCCCTTTTTTATAAGAGCTCGATT
>LBYO01000002.1:0-52148 GCA_000996205.1 Parcubacteria group bacterium GW2011_GWA1_40_21
TGATTTTTTATCTTTGATTTCATTTTGGCGAAGCCAAAATGTGTCCCACATATCGCGCGCAGGATGATCTTTGGGAATATTCAGGGCATCAAAATTGTAATGCTCTGTTTCAATTTCCGGGCCATCTATAAGATTAAAACCCATTTCGGAAAAAACATCATTTATCTTCCGAATGACTTTGGTGAGAGGGTGAATATGACCGAGCTTTTCTTTGTTATTCATAACGCAAATTATACAGAAAATCGAGCTTAATTCAATCAAAACAGAAGGTTGTAGCTCGCCCGCCGAAGAGGCGGGGTTGTAAGAAAAAAAAGAAAATTTTAGGAAACAAAAATTTCTGTCATTCCCGCGCAGGCGGGAATCCATGTTCAACCACAGAGAGTCTGGATTCCCGCCTGCGCGGGAATGACACAGAGACGGAGATATCCTCATAGTTAAAAATAATTTAAAAAGTTATGAAATATTTAACTAGCCATAAAATTAAAGATATTATGAGAATTTGAAGAAAAATACCGACAATGAAATGCTTTTCAAGTTTTTTGTTTCGGCTGTGAATCCAGTAATGAAAAAGATACAAAGACTTAAAAGGCTCGCGCCTAAATCTAAAGTAGGCAAATTGCAGAATATCGGGGGCGACTCCTCCTGCTATGCCCGCAATTAATATTGGCAGTGAAAAGACATTGAAACCTATAAAATAAAAAGTGAAAAAAGAAAAGATAATCCCCAGAAGCATATCAAATGAGACTTTCTTAAAATCCGAAAAAAAATCTTTGCCGACTGTTATGTCATTATTTAAAGGATTATTCAAATCCTTCTTGGACGACAATAGATCATATTCCCAATGCGGAATTGCGTCCATAATATAGTGGCTCGCTAACGCGGCGGAAAAAGCGAGCGCCGGATGAGATGGAAACGCGCTCGCCGCGGCAACTCCTATTATCGCATGGCTGGTTAAGATCATATTGATTGATTTAAGGTAAGATTATAATACAATCAAAGATCAAAATAAATACATGCAAAAAACTCCACCTAATAAATCATATCATCAGGTGGAGTTTGTTTTTTATCTTAGGATAAAATTTTGCCGGCTTGCAATAATATGTACTCCGTATCTTTCCAGCTCAAGCAAGAATCTGTGACGGAAATGCCATATTTCAACGCAGACGGGTCGTCAGGAATTTTTTGACTACCTTCATTAAGGTAGCTTTCCAGCATTGCGCCGACAATATTCCTATTCCCTTCCAATCGTTGATCTAAAATATTCTTAAGCACTTTAACTTGATTGATGTGATTTTTCCCGGAATTTCCGTGCGAACAATCAACCACCACCGACGGAAGCAGTTTTTCTGATTTCAGATGTTTGATGATTTCTGAAATACTTTCATCGTCATAATTGGTTAAATTCCTGCCCCCTCTTAAGATAATATGAGCCCAAGGATTGCCTTTTGTTTTTATCATGCTTAATGTCGCATTTTCATCAATCCCGACAAAAGTATGACTATGCTTAGAGCATTGCATGGCATCAATGGCGGACTGATAAGATCCATCCGTACTATTTTTAAACCCGACAGGCACGGACAAACCGCTAGCCAATTCTCTGTGCGTCTGCGATTCGGATGTCCTCGCTCCTATTGCGGCATAGCTTAACAAATCAGAAAAATATCTCACAGAAAAAGTGCCTAGTACCTCAGAACCGATTGGCAACCCCAAGTCAGTTATTTTTTTGGATATTCTTCTGGCAATTGTTAAACCTTCGGCTATATCGCACGAACCATCCAAGTGAGGATCGTTTATCAACCCCTTCCAGCCTATCGTGGTTCGTGGCTTTTCAAAATAGGTTCTCATTACAATAAAGATTGACTGCTCTAATTTTTTCTTGAGCTCAAGCAATTTGTAAGCGTATTCCATAGCCTCTTCTTCGCTATGTATAGAACATGGACCGACTATCATCAGAAAACGGTTGTCTTTTTGTGAAAGTATATTTTTTATAATTTCCCTGCTTTCCAGTACTGATTTTAGAGCCAGTCGTGATGCTGGAAACTGTTTCTCTAAAACTATCGGCATCGGCAACTTGACAACTTTTTCAACATTCACAAACCTTACTTTCTTCATCTTTTATCCTTTCAATAATTAATTTTCCAAAGAACAACAAAAAACCGGCTTCACAAGAGGCCGGTTGCAGATGTCTAAATTAATTAATTCTAATCTTCTTAAATTTTAGGCAACAATAACCAGTCTCTTGTCAGTTAGAGTTTTATTAAAAAAACCTCTTATAAAATAAATTCCGAGCACCGAATAAATTTGATTTTTTCATCAATTTCAATGATACAAGAAATATCAAGGAAAGCAATCCGTTCGGTCACACTACTGTCAGCTCCGCGAAAAACTGCGAGCCTTTGCCTTCCCCTTCGGACTCCGCCCAGATTTTGCCGTTGTGGGCCAGAACGATGCTTTTCGCTATAAACAAACCGAACCCGGTGCTGTCAACATTTATCTTTTGGGAATTTTTGCCTTTGCCACCTTCGGTAAATAATTTTATAAATATTTTTCAATTATTGCTTTGTATATCCGTTTTGTTTTTTGCAAACTTTTTTTGCTCACCCACTCATCCGACTGGTGAGCATTGAAAGGCCCTGGTCCAAGAATGATCATCTTAGAAGCCGCGCCGTCAAGAAAAGAACCATCCGTAAAATAATTTACCCCTTCACTTTTATTTTTAGTGATTTTTTCCATATCAGAAATAAATTTTTTATCATCGCACTGCGCTGGTGGAACTGAAAACATAACTTTTACTTTAGCCTTGTATTTTTCTGAAATTTTTAAAAAGTTTCTGATTATTTCATTGTTCTGTTTCTCCTTAACGGTGCGACATTCTATTTCTAAAACACATTCATTTGGCACCTTATTGACAGCATCTCCACCTTTTATTTTTCCCACATTAACAGTGGCGTAATTGGGCGTAAAAATATCATTTTTATCATTTTTAATGCGCACAAAATATTCTTGAATTTCTTTAATAAAATCAGATGCAAGAATTATGGCGTTTAATCCTTTTTCAGGTTCGCTCCCGTGATATTCTTTGCCGAAAAAATTTACCACGAAAGAAACGATCCCCTTGGACGCGATTATTGGTTTAAGATTTGTAGGTTCTCCGACAATAATATAATCAGTGTCTATTTTTTTAGTTTTTGTAAAATCTGTTATTCCTTTAAAACTTATTTCTTCGTCGTATGTGAGTAATATGCTAAATCCATTTTTGCAATTTTTAAAATTTATTTGCGATAACGCGGATAACAAAGAAGCGATTCCGCCTTTCATATCAGAACTGCCAAGACCGTAAATTTTGTCCCCGTCAATTGTCATTTCAAAAGGGTCGTTTGTCCAATTTTTACCGGCGGAAACAGTGTCCGTGTGTCCCAAAAAAGTTAAAATCGGTTTTTTACCGATTGTGGCAAAAAGATTTGCCTTATTGTCTTTGTTGTTTTTAATTAAGGAAACATTAAAACCGAATGCGTTTAAAAAATCGCCTATCCAGCTTGTTATTTTAGCGTTTTCCTTATCGGAAACAGTATTAAATTTTATTAAATTTTTTAAAATATTTTCAATATTCATATATTTTTATAAATAAAGGGAAGTGACTTTTGCGGCCACCTCCCTTTTTTGAAAATCAGCTTTATTGGAACATCGCCCAATAAGTCCTGTCAAAATGTTTACCGTCTTTAATCTTTAGATCACTAAAGCCCAACTTGCTATACATTTTTCTGGCTGGCACAGCGTTAATGTGTGTTCTTAAACACCAACAATCAACCCCGATTTTCTTAGTTTGCTTGATGATACTTTTTGTTATCTTTCCGCCTATGCCATGCATCCTATGTTTCTTGTGGACACCAAGCTCATCAATATAAAAGACTGCTTTTGATGCCTGTTCAAACAAGAAACTCAAGAGATTGCTGTTAGATATCGCCTCCATTAGTTTTTTGTCTATTTGATATCCCCATGTAAAACCTATTACTTTGTCTTTGTTAACAGCTACTATCAACATCGCCGCCTCTTTCTTTAATTGTTCTTGAATATCTCTCAAGACTTCTTTTTGTTTCCAAAAATATTCATTCCATGGCGGTTCTTTCCAAATCTCGCAATAAAGCCTAGCGGTTTTTTCAAGCAGTTTTTTGTCGCCATTATTACCGCAAATTTTTATAATTTCCATCCGTATCTCCTTAAGATAAAAATTTAGACAGTCGTCAGTTATATTATAACTGACGACTGTCGCAAATAACACGAATTCGAAACTCAACTACATTATCTTGCTTACTTCCGAGCAAACATCATTCAAGTTTACAAAGTTCTGTTCCCCCGTTTCAAGATTCTTGATCTGGACACTGTTTTTATTAACTTCATCATTACCAGCAATAATGGCAAACCTAAATCCCTTCTTGCTAGCGTATTTAAGTTGATCGCCTAATTTCTTGGAATCAAAATAAACTTCTGTTTTAATACCGCTATCCCTAAGTAAAGTGGCGATATTAAAATAGTAAGACATCAGGTTTTTATCCATTGATGTTATCAACACGAGAGCTGTCGTGGACGGACCGGTTTTTATTATTCCCGCCTTAAGCAGTTGAGAAAACAGCCTTGTCAGTCCAATTGATATTCCCACCCCAGGCATTTTCTTGTCGCCAAAAAAACTCGTTAGATTGTCATAGCGACCGCCGGAACAAATGCTTCCAATCCCAGGATAATCAATCAGTGTTGTTTCGTAAATCGTTCCCGTGTAATAATCCAAACCGCGAACAATGCCGAGGTTAATTTTGTAGCTCTCTTGAGGAATACCGAGAGAATTCATGTGTCCAATCACCTGTTCGAGCTCATCAACTCCTTGTAAGAACAATTCATTGTCTACTTTGCAAGAACGGAGATATTCCATTGTTTCATTGATTGACTTGTTAATGCTGGCGAAATTGATTATGTCATCAATGGTGTTCGCACCTATTCCTTTTTCCGCCATTGTTTTTCTTGTTTCAGCTACTCCAACTTTTTCAAGCTTGTCTATCGCATGCATAGCTTCATTGATACAATGGCTACTTAATCCGTAAAAGCTAAAATAGCCCTGGAGTATTTTTTTGTTGTTCACATTTATCATGAACTTTCCAATATTCATTTGCTTGAATATTTGGTAAATAACACTCGGCATTTCAGCGTCTACTAAAAGTGGCAACTCTCTATCACCCACGACATCAATATCGCATTGATAAAATTCGCGGAATCGACCAGACTGTGGTCTTTCTCCGCGCCAGACTTTTTGAATCTGGTAACGACGGAATGGAAAACTTAAAAGACCGTAGTTTTGTACCACATAGCGAGCCAACGGCACAGTCAAATCGAAATGAAGCGCCAAGTTTTGGTCATTGTCGCCAGAATAATTAGACAAACGTCCCAAAGTATAAATTTCCCTGTCGTTAGAGCCTTTCGCTATAAGCATAGCCGTTTTTTCAACAGCGCTTGTCTCTATCGGCACAAATCCATACTTCTCAAAATTTTCGCGTATCATGTCTAAAATACTCTGTTCCAAAATTCTTTCTTCCGGCAACCATTCCGGGAAACCGCTTATGGCTTCTGGCTTTAAAAAATTACTCATGACATTTATCCTCTCAAAAATTTACGAGTCAAAGTTAACTAAAAAAACAATTTTTCTGCCCAACATTCCCTATCGCATTGTAGCACCTCCTCCCTAAACAGTAAGAAACTGAAAAATAGAATTGCGATTTTTAACAGAAGCAACCTCCTTTCTTTAAATTGGCTTTATCATGTTTTAAAAGAACAATCGTTCCTATACAAAATACTATCTATATTCCCTCATTTGTCAATGTTTTGGGAATTCCACCAAAAACTCGCTTCCTTTGCCTTCCCCTTCCGACTCCGCCCAGATTTTGCCGTTATGAGCCAAAACAATGCTTTTCGCTATGAACAGTCCGAAGCCGGTGCTGTCAACATTTATCTTTTGGGAATTCTTGCCTTTGCCGCCTTCGGTAAACAATCTTTCTTTGTCTTCTTTTGTAAGTCCGACTCCCGTATCTTTGACACTAAACAGAATCTTGCCGTCATTCTTGGACAAAGAAACGGTAATCTTGCCAGCGGGAGTATATTTGATTGAATTGTCTATGAGATTTTTGATGACATGCTTTAGCTGGAATTCATCCCCCGACATTTTGAAATCTCCTTCGTTGATATTTGTTTCAAAGGAAAGTTTTTTGTCATGGACGTTTTTATCTTGTTCTGAAATCACGCTCAAAACGAGTGCCTTAAAATCTAAAACCGCCTTGCTGTACTTCATAAGCCCGCCTTTTATGCTCGCGGCGTTTAAAACATCTTGGACCATAGCGATCCCGTCGTTGTCAGATCTCAATCCTTCTTTCGCGATTACTTCCATCTTTCCCTCAAGCCGGCCGTAATCTCCGTCAAGCATTGCCGAAAATATGTATTTGGATTTCGTGAAAAATCCTTTGACTTGATGAGTGATGAAGTGTATTAGATCTTCCTGTCTTTCGTTCGCGACTTGAAGCTGTTCTCCCTGTTCGGAAATAGTCTGCACGAATTTATTCATCAAGAAGCTTACGATGAGCACTATCATAAAGACCGAGGATCGATAAATGACGGCGGAAATATCTTGCGCAAAAATTATTTCTGAAAATGAGACGATTGAGAGCACGAATGTCAATCCCGCAACCGCAGCTGTTCTTAAATTAAAAAGCCTGTGCTTGTATATCGCATAACCCGTAAACGCGACGAATGGGAAAATGAAAAGAGCACCAAGAGGAATAAATCTGACATTTAGAAAAACTGCAGGAAGAATCACATTAAATGTGATAAGTAAAGAAAACATTATAACAGTCCCAATTAAAATCAAGATGTGCTGTTTTCTCTCTCTGCCTTTCGCTTTGAAAGTTTTTCTTATAAAAATACTTACCCCACCTAAGACTAGTCCTGCCACAACAAATAAAAATAAAAATATACCGTTTGCCACGACAGTCTTTGACACCGAGCCGTCAGATGACAATTGGGCTATGCTTGGAAAAACTAGAGGTGTTAAGGTGATAGCAGAAGTGATTACAACAAGCGGTATCAATAAAAATTTATACATCCACGGAAAATAAATTTTTTCTTTGGGAAAGACATACAAAAAAGTAAAAAAAGTAAAAGCGTGCCAAACTCCAAGAAAGATAACTGCTCGCAAAAGCCAAAGAACAACCGTCGGCGAAGTTGCCTGATAATTTATGTAGTTAAAAAAGCTCCATAAAATGGTAATAATCGAGAAAATAAAAAAGAATTTATTCGTTATGCTCTTGCGATTAGTGATATAAATCACAAAGCCCAATATTCCTATAGCCGCGATAGTAGACCCAACCGACAACAGATCAAAATTTTTTAAAGGAATATTTCGTATTACATTTGCAATTTCGCTAAGTAACATATTTTTGTAATTAAATCTCTCTTAAATAATGACCTGTATTCTTAAAAAAAGATACTTTAGAAAAATTCAAATTTATTTTCCCTGAATATCGCAACATTGAAAAAATAGTGCCGTTTAAAAATACGGGGTTATTCCAAGCAACTATAGATTGCGGTATCATATGAAACCAGCTTCTATACCCATCATACTCCAAAGATTTTTTTGATATTTCCTTTATTATTTTATCCAGTTTATCCTTATCAGATTCTTCAGTAAGGTGATGCTTAAAAAGAGAATTGTAGACTAAATCAAAATATTTTGGCGGGAATTCGGCACCAAGATTAAAAATATCGTTTTTACACAAAATGACAGTGATTCCTCTGTTCGTTTTTGCTATTTCTTCAAGTCTGTTTTTCGTCAAGTTTTCAACATCAACAATCTCAACTGCTTTTCCTAAAAAATTTAGATTTTCTTTTGCTATTTTATTGGTGATCGGCGATTTGTCCACTCCGATGAAGATAATCGGTTTGCCGTATTTTTTCTCAAGCAATTGAGAAATGACTTGTCTGTCAACTTCCATCCCTCCCGCGCCCAAGTTGGCTAGTATAAGAGGTCTGTTCTCTTTCAAAATACTCTGAATGACTTTATCTGCTAACGGTTTTACTAATCCCGGACGATCTTTCCTCTCCATTTCTATCAATCTCTTATGCATCCTCACATCCCACTCCTCCACCGGAAAATCCGTCAATTCCAGAAGTCTTGAACCGTCAATCTTTGACGCTCTGGTCAGAAGCCACCATACATAGCGGGGCAAAGATTTCATCGCCTCCGCGAATTGTATGTTTTCCTCAATCGCGTAAAGTCGACCGCTATATCGCGAGTCGTTCTTGAACTCCCGCAACTTTTCCAAAATGCCCTCTATTTCCATTCTTCTTTTTTTCATAATTGGAAGAAACTATCAGATTTAATGATACTCAATAGTATATCAGATAATTCCAAAAATGTTTTTTATTTTACTTCATTCGCAAACAAAATGTTCGGCTTCATTCGCATTGAGCGCGCGGAGGGTTCGTCGGCGTAGCCAATGCGGAATAGCATTGGAATAGTTTTGCCTTCAACTCCAAAAGTCCGCTCTATATCAGAATAAGCGATCTTTATTGTTTCTAAATGATTCTGGCTGAAAACGCCGACATCCCCGCCGCCCTTTATCCTTTCCATAAAATATATAACGCCGGTGCACGGGTGAACGCTCAATCCCAATTCAGTCGCTTTGAGCCAGACTCTCTCTGCCGTCCGTCCGGCATTTATAAAATCTTCGCGACTGTTCCCTTTCGCGACGACGACAGCCAACGCGCCGGAATTGGCGTATTTTTCGGCATTTTCTTTGGCGATAATTCTTGAAACTTTTCCGATCTTGTTTAAAATTTTCAAAATCAGCCAATTTTTGAAGAGCTTCACGCCTTTGAGCTGGTGAGGCAGGAATTCAAGAGTCTTGATATAAAAACCTCCCGCTTTGTCTTGGTCTTCTTCTTTCCAAAGAATGTGCTCGTAGAAAAAATCATGCAACTTTTTATTTTCAAAAATAATTTGTTCATTCACCGCAAGCGCTTTACCGAGAGTGTTGAGCGATTCTTCATCATCAATAATTTTTAATTCTCCAAGTCCGGCCTCTCTTGCTGTCTCAATCAGTTGTTTTTTCTGATCATCTGATAATTTTTGGTGCGCGTGATCCTTCCTGTTCGTGCACCTCTTTGCAATGAAAGGATACAACGACAGCTCTCTTGAGTTAGTCGCATCGAGCGTCAAAGTGGCAACAAGATTCTGCTCTTCCTTTATGGGAAATAATTTAACACTAGCCTTGTATCCGTATTTCAAAGCGACGATGACAATGTTTTCAATAAGCGCGCCGTGCGCGGCATAAGAACCTTTTTGCTCAAAATTATAAAGGGATGTGTCCGCCTCCGGCACATTGAAAATATGAATATCGCTTCCATCCGCCGCGAATTTCCACGGCTGGCAATTCTCGCCGGACGGCGCAAATACACTTTCCGTGATAATTTCTTGAATATCTTTGTTATTCATTTTTTTATATAAATCCAATAAAATAAAGAGATTTTTGAACGAGTCACAATTCAAAAAAACTTTATTTTAATAATATAATAAAATAGGCAATAAACAAAATTTGTCGCTACATATTCTGATGCGTACAAGTATGAAAATCAATTTTTAATACAAAGACTGGAAATATTTTAAACTTACTTTTATAAATTTTTCAGTATTTTGTTCTTTCGTCCAAATCTTTTTAATTTCCTCCAGCTTACTTTTCAAATCCGGATAAAACAAAAGCTCCTCTGCCCCTACGAACTTCTGAATTGCCTTTAAATTAAGAAAAATTACATTAAAAATTTCAGAAAGTTCCCACAAAGCCTTGTCATCCTTTATACCCAACTCGTGGCAAAAATCATAAAAGGCAAAGTGGGTTAATTCATGAGCAATAACTTCTTTCCGCATATCATGCGACCGTTTGTAATAAACTTGAAAAGATTTATTTTCCAAATAACGAGGATTACAATTAAAAATAGACAAATAGCAAGTGTAATTTTCTTTACTGAAATCTCGTCCGAAATACTTTTGAAGTTCAAGAAAAAGAGGCTCTTTTATTTCATCAAAACACAACTTGGTATCTTTTAGAATTTCTTCCAATTTACCCTTGCTTTTCAGATAAAAATTATCTATATATTCAATATGGTTTTCTTTACTAATATGAGGATGATCATCTTGTATTTTTTTGCCAAAATCCGCTCCACCAACCATGGCATCGCGGAAAGACATATACACCTCTTTATCCAATTGTTTATTTAATTCTATTTTCATATTAGTCAATACAATGTAAATATTTACAAATTGAATATTTTTTTAAAATTTTCGGCGATTTTGCCGCGTTTTTCAACTTCTTCAAGAGAATTATAATTCGGCACGAGTTTCTCGTCCAAAGATATGAGGGCGCGATTGTTTTCAAGGGGCTGGCCACAAAGAATTTTGCGGACACAATAAGCGACCGCCGAGCCGTTCACAAGGGCGGCGCCACCGAGCTGAGGCCATGAGACGATGGTCTTGCCCATCTCAAGAAGAGATTGCTGCATTCTTTCCGTCACATTCTCCGGTCCGACATGTTTTGTTATCATCCTGCCGATTCCGAATTTGTCCAATTTGGAAAGCATCTCATAGGACACCTCGCCCATTCTTCCTTGAAAAAATGGAGTGTTCGGGTCAAGGTCATATCTTTCAATATCCACCACGGCGTTGTCGCCATTGTCCGCTGCCATTACCACCGCTATTTTATGTTTCTTCGCTTGTTCGCGAATAAGATATTTCACCGCTAAATTATCAAGCTCGTCAATCACAATATCTAAGCCTTCAAAAAATTTGCCGATGTTTTCTTTGGTCAAACCTTCCGGAAACAATTCCACTTCGGCGTAAGGATTGATTTCGTAAATTTGGCGCGCGGTCATCTCCACTTTTAAAACGCCGAGATTGTCCACGCCCGTCCTTATTCTATTGGTATTGGAAAGAGCCAAACGGTCAAGATCGGCGAGCTTGATTCGCTTCGCTCCGCCCTGAAGAACAATTGCGAGCGCGACGCTGTTCCCGACGCTAAGTCCGCCGATGCCGACTATCGCGTTATAAAATTTTTCTTGCTCCTCTTTGTTTATAAGATTTTTATTTCTGGCGGTTCTTACCATTTGAAAATCGTCTTCTTCCAGAATGTGTGTCAATTTGGAAAGCCACGGAAAATAAACCCAGTGGCCGCTCTGCCATATCGGACATTCTTTATCCAGCGCAGAATAATAATCTTCAAACTTTTTCTTAAAATCGGGAGCGTAGACCATGCTCGGATTTTTCACCGCGAATAACTCGTTCTGCTGTTCTTTGTAATCATCAGCAACGTACTGGATTCTCCTCAAATTAAATAAATCATTGGCGGCATTCTGATCTTCCGATTTTTTAAAATCAAAGACGGTCGGCTTGGAATCAATGGCTGCCGACGCTCTTTCGTCTAAACTTTCTTTCAATTCTTGTGATATATTTTTCATAAAATAAAAATTAAATTTTTAAAAACAACTTTTTTAAAGACGGATCGGATAATCTTTCTTCACCCACTTCTGCTTTGTTCCGCTCTTGAAATAAAGCGGGTGTTCATAATTCCATAAAATAATTTTAGGAACGACTCTTCCGGGCATCATATTGGCGTTATTTTTATGCTCCGCGCTATTTTTCAAAAGCGATTCAACTATTGATTTCGTAATTTCCTTTTCCAGAGACCTCCCCGTCTTAACGCCATTTTTCAGCTCAATATTAATCTCCAAATATTCATCGTGCTTCCTATCGTGCTTTGTGAACATTGTAAACCTTCCTGTAATATAACTCGCAAATTTAGCGCGTTCCAATCCCCCCTTCACATATTCCGGAAAAATAATCGCTCCGTAAAGCTTGGTGGACATATCCGTTCTCTCATACAAATATACCGACGGAAGCTCGGAAATTGTATTTTCCAGCCCTGCGCTTTTCGCCTCTTTTCTTATGTCTATTCCGTGCGACTTGAAGATTGAATCGGCATCATTCCAGCTGACAACTCCGCCGTTGTCGCCTATCTCGTATCGAAGGAAAGGTATAGTATTGTTGCCGGTACAATAAATATTTCCATTCGGTGATTCAAAATTGATGAATTCAGGATTAAACTGGGCGAAAGTCGGCAAGCGATTCGCCTCGGCAAATATATTTTTATATATATTCTTTCTTTCAAGGGCTATCCTCCGCATCATAATATTCACCGGAGTTTCTATCGCCATTGTTCCTATATCGGCGCTTCCATAAATATTCATAGTGCCGGTGTGAATATCTTGAATTCCAGTTTTATCAATTATGTATTCCCTGAATTTTTCAGAAAAAGATTCAGCCGCGAAAATTATCCTGACATTGTGATCCTGCCATTTGACACCCTGGCTTTTGGCTTCATCAACGACATCTTTCATAAAAGGCGGATAGCCACAGAGTATTATCTGGTCAAACTTATGTCCTATATTTTTTAGCGCCTCAAAGATTTCCTTTTTGTTGACCCCGGGCGTAATAATCGTCAGAGGATAGCCTCGGCCAGAAATCAATCTAAAGGCCTGATAAGTAATCAGTCCGCCTATCCAGACACCCATGCCGAAGCACACTATAACTAGGGTTGATTTATTTACATCAATGCCACTGTTCTCAAGAAAAATCTGATGATAAATGGACGATTGCCAATCCAAGATATGATTGCGCGGAAAATAAAAAGGCGCCCCTGTAGAACCTGATGTGGAAGTAAAAACTAAAGACTTCTTCAGATACCCGTTCCAAGTCAAATCCTCAAGCGGATATTGCCGCAGGTAGTTTTCCTTGCTTGTCGAGGGAACCGATTTGAAATCTTTAAAATTTTTAACCTTAGCCGGATTGATTTTATTTTTCCGCAAAAAATCTTTGTAAGCCGGCACCTTTTCAGCCGCTTCGTGAAAAAGCTTAAGCGATACCTCCTCGGCTCTCTTTGTCCAATAATCGCTTTTTTTATCCTTTATCCGCTTTAGCGTTTTTCCCGCGATTTTCTTCTCTTCTCTATTATTTATATTCATAATCTTTTCTTGATGGCTCCAATAACCAAAAAAATACGCCGTCTTTTTGAATAGCGTATTTCAACTGCCAAATCAACTGCCAAAATTATTTTGCAATACAGAAGCAGTCAAAGTTTTTTTGCCATTGTCAATGCGGATGGTATTGGCTATATTGCGTATTTCCATAAATTTATAAAAGTGCCTAAATTCTAGTGTGAAATATAGCTTTTGTAAAGCATTGACAAATAAGATTAACTGTGATAACCTTTTAATAGTTTTTTACAGGCTTTATAACTTTTTCTTTTAGAGAAATGGGGGGGAAGAAATGAAAATTGAGATTAAAACAGATAATGTCGGCTTGTTAATTGGGATGTTGGAAATCTTAAAAAACAAAGATTATTTGGGGCAAACGATATTGGGTCCTAATGAAAGTCTAGACTTAATTCTAGACTTGAAAGAGAAGAAAATATTAAGACTGACAATTAGTAAAAGATTAAATTCATCTATTGGGAATTACAGCGAGAGGGACCAAAGATCAATTTCTATATCAGACACTAATAGGTCAGTACTTAGTGATGTAGAGATTGTGCTTGTTTATGACTACGGGCAGAAATTCGTGAGTTCCATCAAATCTATCGAGGAAGCGGTGAAAAATAAGCAGGCCGAAATAAAAAAAGGCATTGAAAATAGTATCGGTTAAATCGGCTAAATCGATTAAATTTAGAAAAAATAGTCAAAAAGGGTCTTATGCGAGATTACAAAATCTTTTACATAAGACCCTTTATTTTTTTGATTATATTTTCAGAGAATCCTTAATTTCAAAATCACCGACTTTAGTCCTCTTTAGATTCAAAAGAGTCGCTCCTATCTTGAGATCTTTGCCGAGCTTATGAGCAATTGACCGGATATAAGTTCCGCTGGAACATTTGATTTTTATTTTTGCTGTCTGAAATTCAGCGCTATATGAAAATGGTACACAATTTCTGCTATCGCTGAAATTGTGTACCATTTTGTTTTTGAAATTTTGGAACTTGTTTGCGGGCTTATCCTTTAAAATTCCTTGCCATTTTTTCAAAATTTTTTCCTGACGGAAATCGCCTTTTACCTTTTGAATTTTTTTATTGATTTGAGCGAGCAGATTTCTCCCGTTAATTTTTTGCAGGCGCAGAATTTTGATTTCATAAATTTCTCTTTCTTTCTCTGGAATTTTTATATCTTTTATCTTTTCCTCTCGCGACCATTCAAAAAGAGGTTTGCCTTTTATCTTGTATGAAGAGTACGGCGGAAATGGCTGTTTGTTTTTTCCCAAAAATTTATTTAAAAATCCGGCAAGCTCATCTTTGTGAAAATCTTTTATCACTTTTTTCCTTTTAGGCAACCCCAAAATGTCATAGGTATCCGTTTCAAATCCGAATACTATTTCGGCTTCGTATTCCTTGTCCAGTTTAAGGTATTTTTCTTTTTCGTAAACGGCGCTTCCCGCAAGCAAAATTAAAACTCCCTCCGCCAGAGGGTCCAGCCGTCCGGCGTAAGTAATTTTTACGCTTTGATATTCAGGATTATTTGCGCGGAAACGGTTAATCACCTCAAGCGGAGTCTCACCCTCCCTTTTGTAAATATTTAAAACTTTATTCATTATTTTTTTGATTATCCGGTTATTTCATTCTGTGTGTCATTCCCGCGCAAGCGGGAATCCAGACACTCTGTGCTGTTGAACATAGATTCTCGCCTACGCGGGAATGACAAAAATCTTTTCTTTCCCCGCAACCCTCTTCATCTCTCCCTGTATTTTCCTACAACCTAAAACCTACCACCTACAACCTTCTGCTAATGCTTGTCTATTATACATATTTTCGCTAGAATTTAGCGATTATGAAGGAAAAAACCAACAAAAAAATCTCAACCGAATCTTACAAGGGCGTACGCGACTTCTATCCGCAAGATATGTTTGTCCAAAATTACATATTCGGAATTATGAGAAAAGTGGCGGAAAGTTTCGGCTACAACGAATATGGAGCTTCTATTTTGGAACCAGCCGATCTTTACCGAGCCAAGACCGGAGATGAAATCGTGAACGAGCAAACCTATTCGTTCAAAGACCGCGGGGACAGAGAGGTGACATTGCGTCCAGAGATGACGCCGACTGCCGCCAGAATGGTGGCGGCGAAAAAGCGCGAGTTTTCTTTTCCTCTGCGATGGTATTCAATCCCCAATCTCTTCAGATACGAACAGCCGCAGAAAGGACGGCTCCGCGAGCATTGGCAGTTGAACGCCGACATATTCGGAGTGGAAAGTATTGAAGCGGAAATTGAAATTATTTCAATCGCGCGCGCAATTATGAAAGCATTCGGACTGAAAGACGGAGATTATGAAATAAGGGTGAATGACCGAAAAATTATGAACTATATTCTGGAAGATTTCTTGTCGCTCTCGCCTGCCGAATCTCATAGTGTTTCAAAAATCATAGATAAAAAAGACAAGATGAGCAAAGAAGATTTTGCCGACAAAATCCGCTCTATTGTCGGAGAAAAAAGTGACGAACTTACAAATCTTCTCCATTCAAAAAACCTTGAAGAATTTATTTCTCTTCTGCCGGAAAAAGCCCGAACGCATCAAGGCGTATTGGAAATCAAAGAACTTCAGAATAAACTCGCCGAACTTGGTATTAAAAACACCGTGTTCAGCCCGACGCTTATGCGCGGCTTTGATTATTACACTGGAATCGTGTTTGAAATTTTTGACACCAATCCGGAAAATCGCCGCGCGATTTTCGGCGGAGGGAGATACGATGATCTGTTAAGCATTTTCGGCGCCGAAAAAATCCCGGCGGTCGGCTTTGGAATGGGAGATGTGACCACTCGCGATGTTCTTGAGACTTATGGTCTTATGCCGAAATACAAGCCAGCCACGGAACTTTATATCTGCGTTTTGGAAGAAAAATACCGGAATTATGCGCGCCAATTGGCGCAAGACTTGAGAGAAGACGGACTTAACGTCGCCGTTGACTCCTCCGGCAAGAAAGTCGGCGATCAGATAAAATACGCCGACAAAAACTTGATACCTTTTATTGTGTGCGTAGGAGAAAATGAAGTTAAAAATGAAGAATTAAAAATAAAAAATCTAAAATCGGGCGAAGAAACTGCCTTGAAAGCCTCTAAGGTTTATGATTTTTTAAAGAATAAAAAATCATAATCACTTTACTTGAACTTAGAAATCGAACTTGGAAACCGAGTTTTCAAGTAGAAAAAATAAAAAATGAGAAAATTGATATTTGATATTGAGACGAAAAATTCTTTTCAAGAAGTCGGGAGCAACAATCCGGCAGATTTGGATATTTCTGTTGTCTGCGTCTACGACTATAAATCAGATCAATACAATAGTTATTTGGAAAAAGATTTTAAAAATCTCTGGCCGATTATTGAAAAAGCCGATATGCTTATTGGCTACAATTCCGAACATTTTGACACTCCTCTCTTGAATAAATATTATCCGGGCGACCTAACCAAAATTAAAAATTTGGACATCCTCAAAGAAATAAAAAGCTCGCTCGGCAGGAGAATAAAGCTGGACACTATCGCCGAAGCTACTCTCGGCAAGAAAAAGACAGGTCACGGACTTGAAGCCATTACTTGGTGGAAGAATGGCGAGGTGGATAAAATAATCAAATACTGTCTGGAAGATGTGAAAATAACCAAAGAAGTCTATGAGTACGCCCTCAAAAACGGATTACTCAAATATAAAGATGGAAATGAATTGAAAGAAATAAAACTGGACGTGAGCCATTGGGAAGAGGAAATCGCAAGTTCAATAACGCATACTCTGCCGTTTTAGAATTTTGAGTCACAAAAATGCTTCTGAATCTGATGCGAAATTAAGTTATTTTGTAAATAAAAAAACTGCTCAACTATTTAATATCTAAACAAGATAAGTAATAGGTGAGCAGAGTATTAATAGATTAATGCTAACTGAAACATTTTTTAAAACAGAAATCCGTATACGGTACTAACAAAAATTTGGCTAAAACTAAAATGATAATAGGAAATAATAAGAATACTAATATGTCCGTGTATATATTATTCTTGATAAATAGAGTTTTTCCACGGAGTCTTATCTCTGATATTCCTCTCTTGTGTTCATAACTATCTTTGGCCCACACAATAAAGTTTTTTTATTATCATGCCAGTATTTAATTTGATAGACCAATCGATAGTTATTGTTAAAATAACTTGAATACTCACTTTCTATCTTAACTGTCACTTTCCCATTTCCCTCTGTCAATTTCTTAAACGAATCCAGATCAATCAATGAATAATAGACTGCGGGATCGTCCGATTGAGAAACAGGATCAAGATATGGCATCACTGAGACAACATCATTTGATATATCATTTTTCAACTCATAATTGCTTGGTAGCCAGATAATTACCGATTCTAGTGAAGGTCGAGCCAAAAAGATAAACTCTAAAATAATAATCCCGCCTAAAATAAACATGTTAAATCCAACTTTTCGTGATTTATTGCTCATTTATATCCTCCGTATATACTGCAAATTTCATTTCACTTAATTTAGCTGACTAACACTAGTCGCTTAGCCGTTATTTCAAAAAACAAATTTATTTCATTTAAGCACCCTTTAACATGAGTGTCAAGTTTTTTTCACAATTTTTTCACAATAAATTCCGTTTACACAAACACATAATTTTCATTAAACCTACTCAATAAGCAAAAACGAGAACATTAGGGCTATGCCGCCAAGTATGGAAATGAATTGAATCGCGGATTTTTTTGGGTCCGATGTTTTGTGGATTTCAGGGACGAGGTCCGAACCAGCGATGTAGATGAATCCGCCGGCAGCGATGGAAATTATGAACGGTGTGAATCCTTCTATTTTAGCGCCAAGCAGTAGAGCGATGATTACTCCAAGGACTGCTGACAGAGCAGAATAAAAATTAAAAAGCAGAGCCTTGAATTTGGAAAAACCGTAGTGAAGAAGCAAGCCGAATTGCCCTATCTCTTGAGGTATCTCATGAAGAATGACTGCTATTGTCGTGGTGATTCCGACCTCTATGCTTACCATATAACTCGCGGCGATAATTATGCCGTCAAGAAAATTGTGAGCGGTATCGCTTAAAAGTATCATATAGCCTGCCGGTTTGATTTGTGTTTCCTCCTTGTGAACTTCAGAGTGGACTTCGCAAACCTCATCGGCTTCAGTATGGCTGTGCCGCCAATGGATGAATTTTTCAAGAACAAAAAAAATTATTATTCCCAGAAGAATAAAGGCGGAGATTACCGAACCGGAAATTCCGCTTTCAAAAGCCTCGGGTATGAGGTGCACAAAAGTGTCTCCGAAAAGCGCGCCTACGGAAAAACTGACCAAAACGAATATAATTCCTTTCAAAATTTTTTCATTTACGGAAATAAAAAATAGCCCAACAAAAGAAATCAGGCTGACGATGAGAACACTGACACCGCTGTATATTGATACGGTTAGCATTTTATAAAATCATAACTTTATCATTATTATAATATAAAGTATGATATAATGTATCTTAATATAAATTAATTTATAAAAAAATGGAAGAAAAAAAAAGAAATAATTTTATGATTCCCGTGGCGATAATTGTCGCCGGAGCTTTAATCGCGGTAGCTTTATTTTTGACAAACAAGGACGAAAATCCGTCCGCAGGCGAAAAAATAGCCGGGGAAAGCGCGCAGAATGAAATCCAAATTGAACAGGTCACCGCCGACGACCATATTCTTGGAAATCCGAAAGCTCCCATAATGATTGTTGAATTCTCCGACACGGAATGTCCTTTCTGCAAGAATTTCCATCAGACTATGCACGCGACCATAGACACCTACGGCAAAACAGGCAAAGTCGCTTGGGTTTATAGGCATTTCCCGATAGACCAGCTTCATTCCAAAGCCAGAAAAGAGGCGGAAGCGACGGAATGCGCCGCGGAGCTTGGGGGTAATGAAGGATTTTGGAAATACATAGACTTGTTATACAAGAAAACGCCTTCAAATAACGGGCTTGACTTGTCTCTTTTGCCGCAAATCGCGGAAGAGAGTGGTTTGGACAAAACCGAATTCAAGACTTGCTTGGATAGCGGAAAATACGCCGATAAGGTTGAGAAAAATTATCAAGATGCGGTCGCGGCTGGAGGGCAAGGAACGCCTTACACGGTAATCATCACTAAATACGAAAAAATCCCTATCAGCGAAGGCGCAATTCCTTTCAGCGGAGGACCTGTGAATATGAAGCTTATTCTTGATGATCTTATAAGCAAGAATTAGAATTATTTAGATCCAAGTTAATTTAAAAGAAGAGAGGCAAAAAAAATAAATTACTATGATTATAACTATTAGTTTATTGTTTGTTATATTAATATTTTCTTTTATATTTGGTATTTTTTTACTGAATAATAAAGAAATGTCCAATTTTTCAAGAATTTTTTGGACATTTTTTACTCCTTTATTGCTGTATTTTTCTTTATTTTTAATTTTTGAGAGATTTAATTTGCCCAAAAAAGTTGGAATCGTAAGTGAATTTCCTGGATTAATATTTCTTATAGCTGTTATAGGATTCTTTGTAGTTAATTATTTAATGCTGACATTTTATATTATTTATAAAAAGAGGGCTAAAGGCAATTTTTAATTATTTTTTATAGATAAATTTAAACTCGAAATGTTAGGCTTAATTTATAAAAATAAATTTAAGCGAGCCCCATCATCCCGCGCAACTCGCAGTGTTCGCATTTTTTGTTGTCGCATTTTTTGTCCCAGAATGAAAAAGTTGCAATTTCTTTCACAATCCTTTTGATTTCCTCGGCAAGAGCTTGAGTGTCTTCATCGGAAATGTCTAATTTTTCCTTATGATACTTCACAGCGTCATCCGGCTCGGTGAAATCTATTTCCCCCGATGTCATTCTGTATTTCCCTTTCTCATAGTTATCCAAAAGAAGTTTGTAAAATACGAGCTGGCGTTTGTAATCGCCTTTTGAATTTTTTGTTTTTCCTTCTATTTCATTCCGGCTTTTCGGCTTGGAAGTTTTGTAGTCAACGACATTGACATTTCCGTCTTCATCAATTTCCAATTTGTCCAATTTCCCTTTGAGAAGAATAGATTCTTCTCCGCTCTCCGTCTTTTCAATTGGCAGAAAAATGCCACCGATATTGAACTCGTTTATGATAGATCTTCTCCACTTCCCTTTATAAAAATCATAGTAACCGCCGAGAGACTTTCCCCCTTTTTCAAGCGATTCTTCAAAATCCCTGTCGGAGAGAGGCTGTTTCATCAGATAATTTCTAAATAAATCCAGAAAATCTTTTCGGCTCATATCCTCCTCGTTTTTGTATTTATCAAAAAAATGACTTAATGCCGCGTGAACCGCCGTGCCGTACATCTGGTGCTTGCTTTGGGATTTTGGCAAACGGATTAGGTTATTAAAAAAATAATTCCACGGACAATTAAGGTAATTATTTATTGCCGTAACGGAAAGTCCTTGTTCAAAAAAAATCTTTTTAAGATATTCTTTGTCTTTAATGTCCGCTCCGGCGCTCTTTGCCTCCGAAAAAGCCGATTCTTTTTGACGCGAATATTTCTCTTCAAGATCTTTCGTGTCAACGACATTAAGATGCGAGCCGTCAATCTCTCCGATAAACTGGGAAGGCAAAAGTTTTTCTCCATTTTCTCCTTCTAAAGAATATGTTATCGCCGCTTCTTTTTTGGCTCTTGTCATCGCCACATAGAAAAGTCTGCGCTCATCGTCAATCTGAGAGCCTGCCTGAACAGATTCTCCGCTCATCGGTATTTTGAAATTCCTGATTTCCCTTTTGTTGCCCCAATGACCGTCAGTCGCTCCGACGATATAAACGAATTCATATTCAAGCCCTTTTGATTTGTGCGCCGTCATAATCCTCACGCCTCTGTTGCCAACTTTTTTAGAATTGGATTTTATGGAAATGCCATGATTTTCCAATATATCCAAATAATCCACGAAATCACGAAGTCTGTAATCCTTATGATTTTGAGCCAGTTTTTTTATTTCTTCAAACAGCGTATCAAGCCGAGCAAGTTTTTCCGCGGAATTATTAAGCGAAAGGAGGTGATTCAAGAATCCGGAATCTCGAACGAGAGTTTCAAAAAAATCAAGGATGTTTTTATTTTGGGAAAGACGGCTCCACTTTATAAGATTGTTGAAAATTAAAATTATTTTTTCGGACTGTTCCGCTCCGGCTTCTTTGAGTTTCGCCGAGCTTCTCAATATGTCAACGAGTCGGCTTTTTTTTGAAGCACAGTAACGCAATATTTTCAAAACATCCATATAATCAATATTCAAAAAATCAAAACACAGAACACGAGAAAGAAATTCGTCATTATTCAGATCATTTAACGAACGGGCGACAATTAAAAGCTTCAAAATTTCTTCATCTGAAAAAAGATTCTTATCGGATTCAATGGCGAACGGAATGCCGGCTTTAGCAAGCGAGCGGGAAATATTGGAAGCGTCCCTATTCTCCCTGTGAAGTATGGCTATCTCGTTCGGATTAACTCCCTCTTTAATCTTTTTCTGAATATCATCGGTCAAAAAGTCCATTTCATATCTGAATTTTGAGAAAGGATAAAGCGACAGCGCGATATTTTTGTGTCCGGCATTTGCTTTGAGTTTCACCCGCAGGCTCTCGTCTTTCAGAATATTTTTGCCGATAAGGCTATGGGAGGCATCTAAAATCGTCTGGGTTGAACGATAATTGTCATCTAGCCGCACAATCAAAGCTTCCGGATAAATATTTTTGAAGTAGAGAAAATTGTCCAGGGAAGCTCCTTGGAAACGGAATATCGCCTGTTTTTCGTCGCCGACGACGAAAAGGTTGGGATTTTCGTGAAAGCCTGAAATCAGTTCCAGCATTTTATTCTGGGCGCTGTTGGCGTCTTGATGTTCATCGGCCAAAATGTATTGATATTTTTCCTGCAATTCCAAGAGAAGTCCTTTATCGCGGGTGAGGGATTTTATAGCCTCAAGTATCATATCTTCA
Organism: Parcubacteria group bacterium GW2011_GWA1_40_21; assembly: GCA_000996205.1. GTDB lineage: Bacteria > Patescibacteriota > Minisyncoccia > Phycocordibacterales > GWA1-40-21 > GWA1-40-21. The sequence goes on from LBYO01000002.1 coordinate 22,125, forward strand.
TAGTCATACAGTCTCTTTTCCATCAAAGATTTTTCGTATTGTTTGTAGACGATCAAAAGCTCTTTATTTTTTTCAATGCTTTTTTCAATATCCTTATACTTCCCTTTCATCTCTCCTTCATATTTACCGTTCTTGTGATACAAGTCTTCTGTGTTGGAAAAATTTTTCTCCTGCTCTTTAGTAATTTCAGCCAGATTTTCCGGACTCACATTTTCCCTTTTTAAATTCCTTATTTCGGAAATTATCGGCCGGATATGATAAAAAGGGTCGCCGTAAGGCTTGAGTTTCTGAAGCTTTGTGGAGCTTATTATTTCTTCCAGAATTTTAATTTGGTCAATGTCAGTGGCGTTGTTGGAGCCGATTATTCTCGGAAATTCTTCCGGATAATTTTTAATTATTTCATTGGCAAAGCCGTGAAAGGTATTGATGTTCACTTTGTAAGCCACGCTTCCGATGATGTCCGCCAATTTCTGGCGCATTGAGTGAACCCCAGATTCGGTGAAAGTCAGCGCGAGAATACTATCCGGAGTCGTATCGGTTTTCGCCAAAATATTGGCGATGCGAAGCGTGAGGATTGAAGTCTTCCCTGTTCCCGGTCCGGCGATTACCATAACCGGCCCTTCAATCGCGTCCACCGCTTCCTTCTGCCGAGGGTTTAATTTCTTGTATAATTCTTCAAATTTTGAAGTTTTCATTGGCGTAAATTATAACACGGAGACTAATACCATCCCCAATTAATCATTTCCGCCAATCCTCCAAAATAGCGGGCTACGACTTTGAGGAAAATCCTCAACATATCTCGATATGCCTCGTATTTTCCTCTTCGTCTCGCCTCGCTATTTTGGACGCTAACGGAAAGCATTAATTGGGGATGGTATAAGGTTGATTTATGTAAAATCCCCACCGCAAATTTATTTATTCACGGCGGGGATTTTTATTCCATTTTAAAAACTTGCAGATGAAACTTGTCCGGAGGCGGAGTAAATTTGTTGCTTCTCTTTTTCTTTTTCCGTAGTGACGCAAAAATTGCATATCTTGAAACATCCATTGACGGCAATCCCTCCAAACATTACGGCATTTTTAATGGATGTTGTGTAGGGATAAGGAATTCTTTTCCATTCATTATTAATCTCCAAATCCCCGCACTTCGGACACGTATTAACCAGGTATCGATTCAACAGAATGTCGAATTCACGTCCGGTAATCTTATCCCAAAATTTTTTAAAAGACTCCTTTAAAAAATTTTGTTTCTTGACTGCCTTTTTCCCTGCAGGCGCAACAATAGGACCTTCGCACATTTAACACCTCCTTTCATTTAAATAAAATAAATAGGGAACAATTTTTATTATTATTGCCTAAAAATAAACTTAAATCAAGCAAGCTGAATTTGTAAAGTTTTGGACACCCAAACTTGGAAACCGAGTTTGGAAACCGAGTTTCCAAGTTGGCGATTCTAATAATTCCTCAATCGGTTTATCTTTTCGTGGATTCTTATTTTTTCGTGGGCTTTTGCTTCAATTTGTCTGATGCGCTCTCTGGTGACGCCGAATTCCCTGCCGACTTCTTCAAGCGTATGGGTTATTCCGTCACCTAAACCGTGCCTCATTTCAAGGATTTTTTTCTCTTTGGGAGAAAGGTCGCCGAGTATTTCTTTGACTTGGTCGGACAAAATTCTCCTTGAAGAATCCTGATCGGGAGAAAGAATTTTGTCGTCGGCTATGAAATCGCCCAGAGTTGATTTACCGTCATCGCCTTCATCGCCGACAGGGCTTTCCAAAGACACAGTATCCTGGTCAATTTTTTCAATATTATAAATTTTTTCAACTTCCAACCCCATCTCTGTGGCAATTTCCTCCGGCATAGGTTCACGCCCGAGATCTTGAGAGAGTCTGCGAACAACTTGTTTGTATTTGGCGATGGTTTCAACCATATGCACCGGCACTCTGATAGTTCTAGACTGATCAGCTAACGCTCTCGTTATCGCTTGCCTGATCCACCATGTGGCGTAAGTGGAAAATTTATAACCTTTGGTCCAATCAAATTTATCAACCGCCCTAAATAATCCGAGGTTTCCTTCTTGAATAAGGTCAAGAAGGGTAAGATCAGCGCTTCTGCCAACATATTTTTTGGCGATTGACACCACAAGGCGCAAGTTCGCCCGGGCAAGAAGATTTTTCGCTTCTTCATCGCCCTGCTCTATTCTTCTTGCCAGCTCTTTTTCCATATTTGCCGAAACCAGCGCGTATTGCCCGATCTCCTTGAGATACATCTGGATTGAATCGTGAGAGGAATCGCTTTTGCCGCCATAAACATTTTTCTTGGAGGAAACCTCTTCCTGGTCAATGCTTAATATTCCCCCTCCTTCAAGAATGTCCACTCCAGAGACAGAAAGTCGGCTATAGAGGTCATCTAAAAATACTATATCTTCTTCAATGTGCGGAAATTCTTTCAATATCTCGTCGTATGTGACAAAACCGCGCTCCTTTCCTTTAGCAAGGAGACGATCGGTTCTTGCTTTAAAGTCCTTCACTTTCTTGGCTATTTTCGGGTCTAATTTTTGTTTTTTTACTTTTATAATCGCTTTTCTTGGAGCTTTCTTTGCTCCCCCTTTTTTCTTTAAAACTTTTTTTTGAATTTTCTTTTTCATATTTGTTTATTAATTTTTAATTAAATCGCGTATAAATAAAATTTCATTTTCCTATTTTTTTCAAACCTTCCAATTGTTTTACCAGCGACTGGCACTTATTCAAAATTTTTCTTAATTCATCTTCCCCGCTTTTTACCCTTTCCGCGTCGTGCAGTTCTTTGATGGCGGAATCGAGTTTGATCTTCAAATATTCTTCTTCAAGGCTCAAAATAAGATTGCCTAAATCTTTCTCCGCCACCTTATTATCCGCATAATAAACTTCCGCCTCAAAAATAAGTTTGTCTTTGGAACTTTCAGGCGTTTGCGACAATTCATTAAAATCTTTCTCGCCTATTATATTTTTAAGATTTTCTTTTGCTTTATCAAGAAGCGCGAACGGTTTGTCTTTTGATTCCTGCCAAAATAATATTCCGGCAATTCTTCTTAGGATTGAATCCTTGCGAAGCGCTTGCGGTTCATCATCTTTTCTTAATATCTTAGCATTTCCGCTCGCAAATTCATCGTTCGCAACTATTTTGACCTGTTTTAAATCGGCCCATATCGACTCTTCTTTGATTTGAGCCGTATCGGCTATCTTTGTCACAAAGTGAGATTTCTCAATATTACTTTCAAGCGCTGAAATAAAAGGGAGTACTTTATCTTTAATTTTCATAGCTATTTTTCTCCTGTCAGACTCTTCGCTAAGAACGCGATCTAAGTAGAAATCAATTATATGTTTGGATTCTTTGAGCGACATTGCCCATTTCTCCTTATTTTTCAAAATCAGCTCTGCTGGATCAAAACCTTTCGACAATTCGGCGATTTTCACTTCCATACCGAGAGAGAGAGCAATCTGCCAAGCTCTCGCCGAAGCGTTAAAGCCGGCATTATCCGCATCAAACGCCGTAATTACTCTGTTTGACAAACGCTTGAGAATCTCAAGATGATTCGCTGTAAGAGCTGTTCCCGACGATGCCACAGCGTTCACATAGCCGGCTTGATGGCACATAATTAAATCCATCTGGCCTTCAACCAATATTGAATAGTCCATTCTTTTTATGGCTAGTTTTGCCCTGTCAAATCCGTAAAGCACTCTTGATTTGCTGAAAAGCTCCGTCTCCGGGCTGTTCAAATATTTCGCCGACTTGCCGTCATCGCGGAGAATCCTTCCGGAAAAAGCGATGACTCTGCCCGAGCTGTCAAATATCGGGAAAATAATTCTACCTCTGAATCTGTCGTATGATCTCCCCCCGTCTTTTTTTACGAGTCCCGCTTTCTCCATTTGACTCGCGGAAAAACCTTTTGTTTTTAGGTGATTTTCCAGATTATTCCACAGAGGCGGGGCGTAGCCGATCCTCCACTCTTTTATGGTCTTGTCCGAAAGTCCGCGCTTTTTGAGATAATCGGAGGCCTCGCTTGCTACAGAAAGATTATGTTCAAAGAAAACCGTTGATTCTTCCATCGCTTCAAAAAGTTTTTCCCTCTCGTCTCTGAATTTGGGATTTTCGGAAACAAGTTCCACTCCGGCTCTCTCCGCGAGAACTTTGAGAGCGCCTCTGAAATCCAATCCTTCAAACTCTTCCACGAAAGTAAAAATATCTCCTTTCGCCCCGCATCCAAAACAATAATACGAATCGCGTTCCGGAGAAACGAAAAAAGACGGAGTCTTTTCGTTGTGGAAAGGGCATCTCGCTTTAAAACTGTTGCCTGCTCTGTCCAGCTTGATATAAGACCCGATGAGGTCAACTATGCCGAGCCTCTCTTTAATTTTATCAACAGAAGATGACATATTATTAGGTTGTAAACTAGGTTTTAGTTTCTAGGTTATAGGTTTTAGAAATTGGGATTTGATTAGACATTAGGTCAATTAGAAATTAGAAATTTATATCAGCTTCTCTTCCCTAAACCTAACACCTATAACCTAATCGCTATAACCTTCCCCACTACTCCCCCTTCTTATCAATTATCTCCTGAATCATTTTATACTTCGCGCTGCCTTTGAAGCCTGTTCCTGCCGGTATTAGCCGTCCTATTATCACATTCTCCTTGAGTCCGACAAGCTTGTCTGTGTTTCCTCTTATGGCGGAGTTTATAAGGATTCTCGTAGTGTGCTGGAACGAGGCGGCTGACAAGAAACTTTTCCTTGAAAGAGAAACTTCGGTGATTCCCATAACGACAGGCTCGGCTTTCGCTTCTTCTCCTCCCGCCACTTTCGCTTTATTGTTTTCTCCAACAATTTCAAAATCAGTCGTCAATTCTCCGACGGACAAAGCGGTACTTCCTGAATTTTTTACTCTTTTTCTTGAGAACATCTGTCTTACGATAATTTCAATATGCTTTCTGGAAACAGTCTCACCTTGAAGTTCGTAGAGTTTGTTTACTTCGGAAATCACATAGTTCATAGCTTTTTCCTTGCCAGCATATTTAAAAACATCGTCAATATCAGCGGAGCCATCGGTGATTATGTCGCCTTTCTTGACCTTGTCGCCGACTTTGACAAGCGACATTCTCTTATAATTCATTGAATACTCAATCTCAGAGACTTTCTTTCCTTTTGGCTTGTCTTCCAGTTCCGGAATTATAGTTATGACTTTTTCCTTTTCTAAATCTTTGATGGAAGAAACAACGCCGCTTACTTCCGAGACGATAGCCGGATTTTTCGGCTTTCTTTTTTCAAAAACCTCTTCCACTCTGGGCAAGCCTTGAGTAATGTCTCCGCCGATTGACGCTATTCCTCCAGAGTGGAAAGTTCTCATAGTGAGCTGCGTGCCCGGCTCGCCTATGGCTTGAGCGGCTATCGTGCCGACCGCTTCTCCAAGTCCTATGAGTTTGTCTTTGCCGAGGTCAATGCCATAGCATTGCGCGCAAATGCCCTGAATCGTTTTGCAAGCAAGAGGTGATCTGACCGACACTTCGTCAACGCCTTCTTTCTCAATTTTCAACGCGTCATTCTTTGAAAGAAGATGCCCTTTCTTGAACATAATGTTCTTTTTTGAATCAAGCGCGTCAGCCGCCAATACCCTGCCGCGTATGTTTTTGGCGATTGAAGCTTCCATTCCCGAAGCGCTTTCTTTTTTAATTGATATTCCTTCCTTGGTTCCGCAATCATCTTCAGTGATAAGCACATCTTGCCCGACATCAAAAAGTTTTCTCGTGAGATACCCCGCCTTCGCCGTGTTCAAAGCCGTGTCGGTGAGGCCTTTGCGCGAACCGTGAGTCGTTATGAAATATTCAATCGGAGTAAGTCCTTCTTTGGTGGAGCTTATTACCGGAAATTCAATGGTGTCGCCGGCCGTATTTTGAATGAGACCTTTCATACCGGCCATCTGAGTAATAGCCCCAAGCGAACCTCTGGCTCCGGACTTCCACATATCGTGAACCGAACCGTTAGGATCAAGGCTTTCCGGTATGAGCTTCTCAATCTCATTTTTGGCGCCATGCCAAATTTCAATATTTTTTCTCAATTTTTCATCTTTATTGAGCAATCCTTCTTTGTATTGCTCCACGACTTCTTCGTATTTTTCCTTCGCCGCACTAATCACGGCTCCTTTTCTCTCCGGAATTTTAATATCGTCAATTCCCCAGCTGATTCCGGAAAGCGTCGCGTATTTGAAGCCGAAGGACTTAATCCTGTCCATAACATCCGGAACTTTTTCTATGCCATAAATGTTTATCATATCGTCAACGATTCCAGACATAACTTTCTTGGTTATCTCTTTGTTTTCATAATGATAATCATCAGGCAAAATGCTGTTGAAAAGAAGCCTGCCTACAGTAGTTTCAAAAATCTTGCCGCCGAATTCTTTATATCTAAGACTGTCAGTAGGCATAACTTTTATTTTGGCTCTAAGGCTGACCGCTCCGAAATCATTAGCTGTGATAGCCTCGTTCGGTGATGAGAAATATTTTCCCTCGCCCTTGTCGCCCGGGACCACTTTTGTAATCCAGTAACAACCCAAGATAATATCCAAAAGTTTGGCTGAAATTACCGGTTCGCCGTTTCCCGGCTTCAATATGTTTTTGTCTGAAGCCATAATTTCTCTGGCTTCGGCTTGTGCCTCTTCGCCCAATGGAACATGCACAGCCATATTGTCGCCGTCAAAGTCGGCATTGAAAGCGGTACAGACCAGAGGATGAACTTGAATGGCGTTGCCTTCTATAAGGACGGGCTTGAAAGCTTGAATGCCCAGCCGGTGAAGAGTGGGCGCTCTGTTCAAAAGCACATATTTGTCTTTTATCACATTCTCAAGAATAGCCCAGACTTCCGGAATTCCGTCATCAATCAACCTGCCTGCTCCTCTTATGTTGTAGGCGAGCTCGCTTCTCAAAAGCTCCGAGATGACAAAAGGTCTGAAGAGTTCAAGAACCATATGTTTCGGAAGCCCGCATTGATTGAGCCTGAGTTCCGGGCCAACGACTATGACTGATCGGCCGGAATAATCCACTCTCTTTCCAAGCAAATTAGCCCTAAAAAGACCTCTCTTGCCTTTCAAATTATCAGCAATGGATTTCAGGGGTCGTTTTTGAGCCGGACTCATGGAGGTAAACAAAGAGCCGCCACTTTTTATTGAATTATCAATAAGCGAATCAACGGCCTCTTGAAGAATTCTTTTTTCGTTTCTTAAAATCACATCCGGAGCTTTTATCTCTTTCAGCTTTTTCAACCTGTTGTTTCTGTTGATGACTCTCCTGTATAAATCATTGACATCGGAAGTGGCGTATCGTCCGCCGTCAAGCGGAACCATCGGCCTCAAAGCCGGCGGTATCACGGGAACTCGGAGAAGAAACATCCATTCCGGCCTTATGGAAGAAGACATCATCGCCTTTATCACGCTTAAGCGCTTGTTTATTTTTTCTTTTTCCACGGAACTTGATTTTTCATAACTCGCCTCAAGCTTTGAAACAAGTTTTTTCAAGTCAATATTCTTCAGAATGTTATAAACTGCTTCAGCGCCGATTCCGGCTTCAAACAAAGTGCCGTATTTCACGGAAAATTTATGATATACGATCTCATCAAGCACTTTTCCCTCTTGGATGCTTTCAATATCCTTTTTGGCGTTAAGCAGAAGCTCCTTGAGAGCGTCTTTTGTTTTTTCATCATTGGCTGATTTGACTTTTGATTTGTATTCGCCGTCAAGCTCCTTTAGGAATCTTTCTCTTTCCGATTCATTGACTTGAGTGATGATATAGCCGGCAAAATAGACGACTTTTTCAAGGTCGGTGGCGGTCATTCCGAGCACAAGGCCGATTCTGGAAGGAGTGCCTTTCAAAAACCAAATGTGCGATACGGGACTGGCAAGCTCTATATGCCCCATTCTTTCTCTTCTTACGATTGATCTGGTTATTTCAACTCCGCACTTTTCGCAAATTATTCCTTTGTATCTCACTCCTTTGTATTTTCCGCAATAACATTCATAGTCTCTGTCCGGTCCGAAAATCTTTTCGTCAAAAAGACCGTTTTTTTCGCTTCTCTGCGTCCTGTAATTTATAGTTTCCGGTTTAGTCACTTCCCCGAATGACCATTCTTTAATTCGCTCCGGAGAAGCGAGCTTTAAAGTGACGGTATCAAAATCGTTCTGGTCCGATGCCGACCTTGCCTTAAAATTATATTGATTTTTAAATTCATTTATATTGCTCATAGTTGTTTTTTATTATTCATCTCCATAATTACGGTCGTCTTTCTTCTCCTTTTTTAATTCAACGTCAAGCGACAATCCCCTCAAATTGTTCAAAAGCACATTGAATGACGCCGGCGTGTGAGGCTGTTTTATTTTTTCTCCCTTGACGATAGAGTCAAAAGCGGCCGACCTTCCCACAATGTCGTCTGATTTGATGGTGAGCATTTCGCGCAAAGTATGAGCCACTCCGTGACCCAAAAGCGCCCAGACTTCCATTTCTCCGAATCTCTGCCCTCCGGCTTGAGCCTTGCCTCCAAGAGGCTGTTGAGTTATGAGAGAATAAGGACCGATGGAACGCATATGTATCTTGTCTTCAACCATATGATGAAGTTTGAGCATATACATATAACCTATGGCGATATCCTGATCAAAAGGCACTCCGGTCCTTCCGTCATAGAGTTTAATCTTTCCGTTTTGATTGAAGCCGGCTTTCTTAAGTTCTTCTTTTATTTCAGCGTCAGTGGCTCCGGCAAACGGCGGAACAATCGCCTGATAGTTTAGAGCGTGAGCGGCAAGACCGAGGTGGAGTTCCAAAATCTGCCCCAAATTCATACGAGAAGGCACTCCGAGCGGAGTAAGAATAATATCAACAGGCGTGCCGTCCGGAAGGTAAGGCATATCTTCCTCCGGAAGAATTTTTGAAATGACTCCTTTGTTTCCGTGCCGTCCGGCGAGCTTGTCTCCGACTGAAACATTTCGGAGTTGCGCCACTTCTATGTGGATTCTTTTTATTATTCCAGACTCCAGCTTGTCTCCTTTCTCCCTTGAAAATATCTTGACGCTGATAATTCTTCCTCTCTTTCCTCCTTCAAGCCGTTTGGAAGTATCTTTGACATCTCTGGCTTTTTCTCCAAAAATTGACCTTAAAAGACGCTCTTCCGGAGTAAGCTGGGTTTCGCCTTTTGGCGTGATTTTTCCGACAAGAATATCGCCCTGGCGCACTTCCGCACCTACTCTGACTATTCCGTCCTCATCCAAATTCTTCAATTTGCCCTCTCCCACATTCGGAATATCGTGAGTGGTGATTTCCGGACCGAGCTTGGTGTCTCTCACATTAACGACAAAATCTTCTATATGAATGGATGTGAATTTGCTGTTTTTGACAAGCCGTTCGGAAATTATTATGGCGTCTTCGTAATTTGCTCCGGACCAAGACACGAAAGCCACCAAAACATTTTGCCCAAGGGCCATTTCGCCGTTTTTGCTGGACGAGGTGTCGGCAAGAAGGTCGCCTTTCTTGACTTTTTGTCCGAGGTCTACGGTAGGTCTCTGATGAAAAGCCATAAAGCTGTTTGTTCTTGAGAATTGAACGAGATTATATGTCTTTTCTTTGCCTTTATTATTTTCAACGATTATTTTCTTGGAATCAACGTAAGAAACGGTTCCATCTTCATCGGAAGTTATTATTCTTCCCGTATCAAGCGCCGCTTTTGATTCAATACCTGTGGCCACAAGCGGGGCTTCCGGCGATATGCAGGGAACGGCTTGTTTTTGCATGTTGGATCCCATAAGCGCGCGGTTCGCGTCATCGTGGTTCAAAAACGGGATCATTGATGTCGCTATGGAGAAAGCTTGGTTCGTGGCCACATCAATAAAATCAACTTCTTCTTTTTTAACAAGCTGGGGTTCGCCGTTGACACGCACTTCCACGTCATCATTCACTATGAGTCCGTTTTCGTCATATTCATTGGCGGCGTGCGCAATTTTATAATTTTCTTCTTCCAGCGCGTTCAGATAGTTGATTTCTTTGGTGACTTTTCCGTTTTTCACTTTAGCGTAAGGAGTTTCAACCATTCCGAATTCATTGATTCTGGCGTAAGTGGCAAGCCTCAAAATAAGTCCGATGTTCGGACCCTCGGGAGTGTGAATCGGGCAGACTCTGCCATAATGCGAAGAGTGGACATCTCGCACTTCAAAGCCGGCTCTTTCCCTTGAAAGGCCTCCCGGACCGAGGGCTGAAAGAGTTCTCAAATGCTCAAGCTCGGTGAGTATGTTTTCCTGCTGCATAAATTGAGAAAGCTGGTTTGTGGTGAAAAATTCTTTTATGCGCGCTTGAAGCGGTCTTGGCGAAATAAACTGAACGGGCGTAGTAATTTCAGGGTCAATAGTGGACATTCTGTCCTGAATATTTCTTTTCATTTGCGACATTCCCACGCGCATTTTCTGCTGAAGAAGCTCACCCACGAATTTCACCCTTCTTGAGCCGAAATGGTCTATATCGTCTTCAAGAGCATCAGGATTGGCGTTCAATTCGGCGATATTGTTTACGATCACGGCCATATCGTCAAGAGAAATGGTCTTTCTCTCCAGTTCTTTTTCATCAAGGCTTTTATTAAATCTCTTGTTGAATCTGAACCTGCCGACTTTTGAAAGGTCGTATCTTTCTTCATTAAAAATTGAACGGATAAATTCTTTGGCATTTTCAACATTGGCCAAATCTCCGTCTCTAAGCTTTTTGTGTATCTCAATAAATGACTCTTCCGCGGTCTTCGCGTGGTCTTTGGCCAATGTTTGTTCTATTGATTTCTTAGCGTTCTCTTTGCCCTTGAAAAGATCCATGATTTCCTTGTCGGTATTCGCTCCGATAACCCTAAGGAGAGATGTCATCGCGAACTTCCTCTTTTTATCAATCTTCACGTAAATCGCGCCGTCGGCATCCGTTTCTATTTCTATCCAAGCTCCCCGCGCCGGAATTATTTTTGCTCCAAAATAATTTTTTCCTTTTATCTCGCTTGAAGTGAAAAATATTCCGTAGGAACGGGCAAGCTGGGGAACAATGACTCTTTCAATGCCGTTGATAATGAAAGTTCCGTGAGAAGTCATTATCGGAAAATCCGCCAAAAATATTTCCTGTTCTTTGACTGAATCCAATGTCTTGTTTTTAAGCCTCGCTTTTATCTTAAGCGTGGCTTCGTAGGAGATTTTGTTTTCCTTGGCATAATGCTCATCGTATTTAGCCTCCGAAATTTCAAAGCCGGTGAACGCAAGTTCAAATTTCTTGTCTCCGTAATCCTTAATCGGAGAAAAATCTTTAAAAACTTCCGCGATGCCTTGCTCAAGAAGCCATTTGAACGAGTCCAGCTGCGGCTTTACCAGGTTTGGTATTGAGGTCAAAGGTTCTTTAAATTTGCCGAAGTATTTTTTTTCTTTCTTCTTTTCAATATCAAAAATCGGTTTTATTTGAGTCTTCATATTTTTTAACAAATTTAACAAACAAAAAAATTGCCTTTTGCCAAAGGCATTAACAATAATCTTTTAAATTATTTCTTTATGCAAAGCAAGATATGCTTTTATCTTTTTTAAAATGAAAATTGCTTTACACAATAACTCAATCTTGCAATTATGGAGATAGTATAAACAAACCGTTTATTTTGTCAATGCCAAAAAGAAGGTTGTAGGTTTTAGGTAGTATAGGTTGCCGCGCCCGCCATTGCTACGCTCAGGCGTTGCGGGCGGGTAGGTTTTTGTAATTTTCAGTCAATGAACATTTCCACAAGAAAACCATTAATCAAATTTTATCGGAACAACTAACTCGTCATCATTTTGAGACAGACCTGAAGGATTGTCTTTTTTAAGAATCAGCTTGCCTGTCTTGACTGAAGGCTTTTCAAAATTGAGAGTCGCTTTAAACGGCACGAATTCCGTGGTCATCCATTCCCCTTCAGCTTGCGCTATCCCCACGGCGATTTCATTGCCATCGTCATCAAAAAGTCTTATCGGAAATGACGCCTCAAAAAACCAATAACCTCTGGCAAGACCGGAAACGACAAAAGGGCTTTTGACTATCTTGTTCGGCAAAGGTGCGCTCACTTTTATCAGATCGCTTTTATCGGCAAACGCAGTATCATCTTTTTCAACATCTTCCGTAAAAGACTTCCCGTCCGGCGTTCGGCATTGTCTTGGATAAGATTCCAAAATTGAGTAGCCTTTAAGCGCGCACTCTTTGAAATTTATTGGTTCTGTATCGTCCCTCCTGCCGACATCAAAAACAAGCGCCGCGATTACAAATATAAATATTATTGAAATTGCAATTATTATTTTTTTCATAATTTTTACAAAAACCTATATTTGTAAATATTTGGACATCGGATGTCCAAATATTATTTTAAAGATTTCCTTAATAAATATTTGATTAGAGTGTAAATCCCATATATTGCCATCGCCCCTATGAATGTTGAAATGATAATCTTAAATTCGTAGCGCTTCAACTTCCCCAAAAATATTTCCAAAACATCACCGAAGAAATAACCGGAAATTCCAACAATCAAAACCCAAAGAATTGATCCGAGAGTATTAAATAAAAGAAAAACCGGCGTCTTGATGGTGGACATACCAAGACTCAAGGGAACGACAGTTCTAAAACCGTACATAAAGCGAAGCGCGAAAGAAATGAATGGGGCTCTTTTGTCAATATGTCTTTGCGGCTTTAGCATCAGATTTTTTAATTTGGGCCATCTTTCAATCACTTTCTTGCCTTTATGCCTTCCGACAAAGAACCAAGCCCAATCGCTCACTATAGCTCCCATAAACGCGAAGAAAAAAACAAGCGGGAGCTTCAAAAAACCTCCATATGCCGCGAGGCCTCCCAAGACCAAGACCGCTTCCCCTTCAAATATTCCACCCAGAAAAACAGCGACGTAGCCATAAGAATCTATGAGTGAAATAAGCGACATCAAACAATTCTACACGAATTTTGCGCTGAAACAAAATCGCCCGCGCAGTTCATCTCTAATAAAATGTGTATCTTATTTAAGCGATCGCCTAATTAAGATACACATTTTATTAAACTTAAATTAAGATATTAAAAATTTGGATTGATTTTTTAAAACTGATACACTAAACAACAAAATTCATTATAAATATAATCTAAATAAAAATATGGAAAACAAAATATCAAAAAATTTATCGGGACAAACAATCAGTTTGTCCAACTTGATAGATTATCAAACAGGTTCGGTAGTCAGCCGAGAAATTCTCAAAAAAGCGAGCGGTGGCATAACTCTGTTCGCCTTTGACGAGGGCGAAGGACTGAGCGAGCACACCGCGCCGTTTGACGCCGCCCTGCACATACTGGAAGGAGAAGCCGAGATAAAACTTTCCGGCAAAAGCAATAATCTCAAAATGGGAGAGATGATAATTATGCCCGCCGGCGAACCTCACTCCGTAAAAGCATTGGGGAAATTCAAAATGCTTTTGACGATGATTAAATCTTAGCTCTTTTTAAATTGCAAATCCTGTGAATTCTGTGGGTATCTGATATCCACAGAATTAGTGAAAATGGGAGCAACAATGACAATTCAGGCAAGTGCCGTTTTTTCAAAAAACCCGCAATGTCTTCACTTCTCAAGACAGGTGTTAAAAATTTTTACTTTGCTATTGTATTTATCAACAAGATTCTTTATCTCGCCACTCAAAAGTTTTATTTCTCTGACAACTCCGTTGTATTCTCCAATTTTTTTATTATACTCACCGATATCTTTTATTTTTTCTTTTTCCATAGATTCTATTTCAAAATAATAAGCCTTGGCTTTTATATCCAATAAGGCTATCTTGCCTTCGCCTTCATCTATCACTTTTTTTATTGAATAATCCGGCTCATCGCAAAGACTCAAAGGCCGTCCAAAGATTTGAACGGCAAGCCAGACTTTTTTGCCTTTATACAATCCTTTTTCCGCCGCTATTCCTATTTCCGCGTATCGTTTGTTTAAAATGTTAGCCCTGTGTCCGGGACTGTCCATCCATGCCTGCACGAGACCGTCATCGCCGCTAAAATTTCCCAAAGCGATATTCTCGCCCACTAAGATGAATTTATAACCGACATCATACGCGATGTCCGAAGCTCCTACGCCCGAAGGCGATTTATGCTCAAAATACTCTTTCTCAAACATATCTTTAATCCTAAGGGCAGCTATCCGAGTGAGCTTTGAATTTTGGGATAATGCCGGCAATGACCCGTTGTCTTTTCTTTGTTTATTTGTCCATTCAAGTATTCCGCCAACGGAAAGAAGCGATTCCGGATAATCTTTCTTGCTCAAAACGGGTGGCAATTCCGCGATTTTTTCTTCCGCTTTCTGAATGATTTTTCGGGTGGAAGTCGCTCCGATATAATCAGACATCTCCGTCAATGTCGGCAAAGAGACTTCCGGTAATTTCAAAAAATAAAATCCGAAGACAACAAGAGAAATGAAAATCGCGACTGAAATCAAAAATTTTTTCACATTGATATTTTAACATAATAATTCATCCGTATCGCTAAAAATGATAAAGGGAACCGCGCCGAAACGCAGTTCCCTTTTAATCAGGGGATGATTTTTTCATTTTAAATTAACAAGCTTTTACTATCGCAAGGTTTACTCTGTTATCAATAAGCCCCGCCGTTTGAAACAACTTGATTAAATCAGCCGTCAGCCCTTTTTCCATAAGAGAAAGATACTTCTCGCCGATTTTCTCCAATTCAATAGCCGTCTCCACGAAAATCATATGGATTTTTTCCTTCAATTCCTTGGAATCAAATCCTGCGACGACTTTGTGGAGATATGCCACCTGGTGCATTAACATTTCTGAAACTTTGTCAACATTCTTGTCGCATGAGTCATAGCCCTGTTGCAAAATGTCCGACAACTCTTTACTTTTGGCTACCGCTCTTTTCATATGTGCGACTTTAGTTGTTGTTATTGGCCTGACCATCTTACTCACCCCCTTTCAAATCGGGTGAAAAAATAAAAAAATAAAAACTGACTAATGCTATTAACATCCCCTTTAAACTACATCAAAAAATCTTTAAAACTCTTAAAATAAACTAACTCGCAACCAAGACCGGCACAAAAACTGCCGGTTTTTTGAAAATATTTCATAATCCTGACGCGCGGTTAATTCCAGAGTAATTAAGATTTTTTGTTTATATTACAAAGTGCCAATCTGTCCATCTGCCCTAAATTTTAAACCTTCAGCATGCGTTGTCAAGCCGACTGGCGCGGACATAAAAAAGCCCCTTAAACAAAAGGGGCTTTTCTCTTTGTGAACAAACAAGGGTTCTTCTTATTATTATTTTAACTCGTACCTAACTTCAGCGCGAAGCAAATTTGTTTCCTCGTCAAAAGTAAGAAGGTTATTTTCAATTCTTACTCCTATCGGAATACCTCCAGCTTCTTCAATGGCATCTTTTCCTATCTCAACTTCCTCCCTAATCGCCACATCTCTAAGTCTTTTGAAAATTTTTCCGTTTATATCTCCAATGTCTCCGTAAACGACAAAAGAACATTTTTTCATTCTTAAATCCTCCCATTTGTTTAGAATGACTGAATTAAAATAAAGATTCTATCAAAACAATATACTATATCCATAGAAAAGTCAAGGTCTAAGGTTTTTTAATTCTTCAATTATCCTGACATCCCACAACCTCTTTCTTTTGATAATCGGGGCTTGGCTTTTGGAATTGAGAGATTCAATTTTCCCTGTCGCCGATAATCCATACCTTTCCCAAAAAGCCAATATGCGGGCTTTGCGCAACGCTTGTTCGGTAATCATATACCGATACCTTATCGCATCATTGTAGACGGTGACAAACCCCTTGATCCCTCGATATTTTGAGTGTATTTTCATATTGCGCCCATTTGATTAATGAGTGCAATATGTTTGTGAGGTTAGACAGGTTTTTTGATTGAAATATTAAACCTTTATTAAATTCTGTGGGTATCAGATACCCACAGAATTTAATAGAACTTGAATCGACGAAAATTAAGCGGCCGGAGCGGTCGGAGTAGGGGTCTCGGTTGCTACGGGCGCAGATGGTTCAACCGCCTCTTTTTTGGCTTCCTCTTTCACTTCTTTCACAATAGGTCTCTTTTTCGGCAAGACATTTATCTTTTTGCCGCTTATAACTTTCTCGCTTATTAAAAGATTATTCATAGTTTCCGAAACTTGAGCTCCGTTTGAAATCCAATATTTTATTCTGTCGCCATTTATTTTGTTATTGCCTTTTCCTTCTCTGAAATCGTGCGAGCCGAGAATTTCCAAAGCCTTGCCGCTTTTTGGGCCCATTTTGGAATCAACCAATACAATACGAAAAGACGGCTCGTTTTTCCTGCCCACCCTTTGTAGTCTTATTTTTAACATAAATAGTATGCTAACAGAAAGTCCTTGAGAGGTCAATCAAAACGCGGATACAAATTTCTAATGTCTAATTCCTAATTTCTAATCAATACCCAAATCACAATACCTAAATAAAGAAATGAGAAAATCAAAAGTTCAATTGGGTTTTAGTTTCATTGTTCATTGAAATTTCATTAGGTCAATTAGAAATTAGAAATTGCCCTTGCTAGCTTCTTTCCTAAAACCTAACACCTAGAAACTAGTCCCTATAACCTAGTCCCTAATCTAAAACTCTGCTACAATGCAAAATATGAAAAAACATACAGACGGAAAGACAAAAATAATCGGAACAATAAGCATGAATTCAAAGGGGGTCGGATTCGTGACGACGGATTTATTTGACGAAGATGTTGAAATACAAACGACATCTTTAAATACCGCCCTTAATAAAGATGAGGTGGAAATATTGATTCACCCGGGATTAAGCAGGCAGAAAAGGCATTTGGGAGAAGTTTTGAAAATAATCAAAAGAGCGAAAGATTCTTTCGTTGGTATTTTGGAAAAAGAAAATGACGAATTTTTCCTCGTTCCCGACGACAAGAAAGTCTATGTGGACATACTTATTCCCAAAGAGCGCGCCAAAGGCGCGCAGGGCGGAGAAAAAGTTTTGGCAAAATTGATAAAATGGGACGATCCGAAAAAATCGCCGGAAGGAGAAGTGGTGAAAATCTTGGGCAATAAAGGAGAACATAATGTTGAAATGGAATCAATCGTTCTTGAAAAAGGATTTGAAATAGAATTTCCTTATGAAGTTGAGAAGGAAGCCGAAGCGACCGCGAAAAACGAAAAGGACATCTCGGAAGAAATTAAAAAAAGGCGGGACTTCAGAGATACGCTAACTTTCACGATTGACCCCGTTGACGCGAAAGATTTTGACGACGCCATATCGCTCAAAGAAATCGGCGGAGGAAAATACGAAATCGGAGTTCATATAGCCGATGTCTCGCACTATGTCAGAGAAGGAACATCAATGAACACAGAGGCAAGAAAAAGAGGCTTCTCCGTTTATCTGGTGGATAGGACAATACCGATGCTTCCCGAAATACTGTCTAACGACATTTGCAGTTTGAATCCGATGGAAGAAAAACTTTCTTTCTCCTCCGTTTTTGTTATGGATAAAAACGGCAGCATCTTGGAAAGATGGTTTGGAAAAACAATAATAAAATCTGACAAAAGATTTTCCTACGAAGAAGCGCAGGCGGTTTTGGACGCGAAATTGGGAGAGTGTTATGAACCGTTAAACACTTTGAATGTCATCGCTAAAAAACTCCGCGACGATAAATTCAAAAAAGGAGCGATTGATTTTGAGCAAGATGAAGTGAAATTTGAGCTTGATAAAGACGGCAAGCCTTTGCGAATTTATATTAAAAAAAGATTGGATACTCACAAACTGGTGGAGGAATTTATGCTTTTGGCAAACAAGGAAGTGGCCGAATTTATTTTCAAAGCCAGCAAAAGCAGACAAGAAAAACACAACCCTTTCATCTATCGCATTCACGATGTTCCCGACAAAGAAAAGATTGCCCAGCTTTCCGTATTCTTGAAAGCGCTTGGATACGAGCTGGAGCTTAAAGAAAAAGGCTTGACCGCTAAAGACTTGCAAATGCTTTTCAAAATGATTGATGGCAAGGCGGAAGAGTCAATGATAAAGACGGCGGCGATTCGCTCTATGGCCAAAGCCGTTTATTCCACCAAAAACATCGGGCATTTCGGCTTGGCTTTTGAATACTACACGCACTTCACTTCTCCCATCCGAAGATACGCCGACCTTTTGGTGCACAGACTTTTGGAAAAACATCTTCAAGACAAAACTATTCCGAAACACGAATGGAATCTGTACGAGAAAATGGCGATAGAGACCACCGAAAAAGAAATCGCCGCCGCGGAAGCGGAACGCAATTCCAAAAAATACAAGCAAGTTGAATATATGAAGGAACATATCGGCGAAGTGTTTGATGGAGTGATTTCAGGCGTCACGGAATGGGGTTTGTATGTGGAAGAAACGAACACAAAATCCGACGGTATGGTGAGCTTGAGGAATTTGACTGATGATTATTATATTATGGATGAGAAAAATTACGCTTTAATCGGAGAGAAAACCAAGAAAAAATACGGCCTCGGCGACAAGGTGAAAGTAAAGCTTCTCGGCGCCGATTTGGACAGGAGGACTTTGGATTATATTTTTGTATAATACTTTGAACTGCGATGTCCCAAATCACGAAATGCAAAAATTTATGGTCTGGTTGAGCAAAAACATTTTAAAAAATAAATAGCTTTTGCGACCCGAGGACCTAAATTTTTGCATTTCGTGATTTGGGGCACAACAACATCAAAAAAATTAATTCACAATATTGAGATTATAATAAAACAATGCGTAATAATATCGTCCATCAAGGAGCGGGAGAATTGACCTATGAGATAAGAGGGATAGTGGAAGTGGCTGAAAAAATAAAAGGTCTCGGGCAGGAAATATATTGGGAAAACATCGGCGATCCGGTGGCAAAAGGTTATCAAATTCCAGAATGGATAAAAGATATGGTTAAAAAAGCGATTGATGATAACAAGTCGTTCGCCTACAATCCGACTAAAGGACTGCTTGAAACCCGCAATTTTCTAATGAAAAAACGCAACTCTAAAGGCGGAGCCAAGATTACCGCCGAAGACATTTGTTTTTTCAACGGACTAGGCGACGCGATTTCAAAGGTATACACATACCTTAAAAAAGAAGCCCGCGTGATAGGTCCATCGCCCGCTTATTCCACCCATTCTTCCGCCGAAGGCGCGCACGCCGGCTATCCTCATATTACTTATAATCTCCTGCCGGAAAAAAATTGGCTACCGGATCTAAACGACTTGCGAAATAAAATAAAATATAACCCCGCCATTTCCGGAATTTTAATCATCAACCCGGACAATCCAACCGGAATGGTTTATCCGAAGAAAGTCCTGCAAGAGATGGTAAAAATCGCCAAAGAATACGACCTATTTATCGTGAGCGACGAAATTTATTGCAATGTGGCGCACGACAAAAAAAAGATGACCGCGCTTGCCGAAATAATCGGCGATGTCCCGGGCATAGCGATGAAAGGCATATCTAAAGAATTCCCTTGGCCTGGAAGCCGATGCGGTTGGATAGAAATTTACAATAAAGACAAAGATGAAATTTTCGCGAAATATGTAAAAAGCATTGTGAACGCCAAGATGCTTGAAGTCTGCTCCACCACTCTGCCCCAGAGCGTCATCCCCGCCATAATGTCCGACCCGCGCTACGAATCTCATCTTGAAGAAAGGCGGAAATTTTATAAAAAAAGAGCCGGAATGGCGTTTGATATTTTAAAAAAAGTTCAAGGTATAATTTCCCCGAAAGCGGCAGGCGCTTTTTATGTTTCTACTGTATTCAAGGACGGTGTATTAAACGGCAGGCAAACCTTAAAAATTAAAAATGACAAAGTGAGAAAATTCGTGGAAGAAAAAACGGCGAACGGCGTTTCGCCGGACAAAAGATTCGTCTATTATCTTATGGGCGCGACAGGCATCTGCGTCGTTCCCCTTTCCGGATTCAACTGCAACCTCCAAGGCTTCCGCGCCACCCTCCTTGAATCCGACGACTCCAAATTCAAATGGATTTTTGAGACTTTGGGGAAGAAGATAGGTGAATATTTGAAAAGCTAATTCTATACCCCCTTGAACATAGAGTGTCTAAGCTCTTTAATTCAGTCATAAAAAAAATCCACAGAAAAATTATCTTCTGTGGACTTTTCAAAATGTCCAAGTCTACCTTATACTGGTTACCCAGTTTTCTCCCAAAGAGGGTGGTATTTCAAGGACGAATCTGCCCCGCCGGAACGGTAGCCTAGCATGTGGCTTCATTTTCTCCCACCTATCCTACGCAACTTTTTGCAAGGTAGACCGAATTGACTAGACGGAATCGAACCGCCCCCGCTTCCCAAACCAAGAGGAGTATAATCGCTAGGAAAATATACCTGTCCTAATTTATAGGGAAAAAATGCGGACTGCCTTTGTTAGTCAGGACATTAAGAACAATCTTGAATAAGTATGATTATTTTTGCGCGTTTGTCAATAAAAATCATATTTTCAATTCCATCCTTAATGTCTCCGGTAAGTATTTATTCTTTGGATATTTAACAATCTTTACTTTTTGAAATCTGCATTGTTCATAAGCACGAATCGCCCTAAGGTTTGTTGGTCTTACTTCCAAATAAATATTAGAAATTCCAATTTTTTTCGCCTTTCTCACGAGAATATTTATTGCCCTTGATCCAATTCCTTTATCCCAATATTTTTTCTCTCCAATGACAATCTGCGTTTCGTGCCAATTATTTCGCCTTTTAACCAATGATATGTGCCCGATAACTTCCCGGTCCGCAATCATCCTAAAATTATAATCATTTTTGTTTTCTAATATCACTTGAAAATATTTATCGACTTCTTGATCTGAAATTACCTTCAAAATACCGCTTGTTAATTTAAGCAGTTCTTTGTCCCTCCACCATTTTGCAAAATAATTTTTGTCAGACAGTTTAATTTTTCTTAAGTTAATTTTAATCATAAATAAAAAAGATGGTCTACCAATCAATACAATTCTGAGTGGGTGCCGATTTTCATAAATATAGCCACGCCGTTTTCTTCTTTAAATATCGCTCTGTAATCTCCTGTCACATTGATACTTCTGCAATCTGTGAAAGTCTTGTCTACTGAGTGATTTTTCAGCGTTGCGTTAGTCCTGTCTTTCATAAAGACTTCTAAACGCTCATAAAACTGATTCTGTAATTTCGGTGATAATTTCTTCAATTTCTTTTTGAAGTCCTTATGAAAATTAATCTCCATATATTAACTCTTGAGATACGCGATAGCATCTTTTGCATTATTGAATCCGGGAGAAATATTTTTACCACTCTTAATATCCTTTAATTCGCGAACGATGCTTTTGCGCGCGCGAGGATTAAAAACTTCTTTAACCACCAGACCGACATTGAGCTGGTTATCCACAAAAGCTTTAGTGGCGAGCTTAAGAATTGTGGTAAAAGAAATGCCCTCATTTTGAGCTTTTCTCATAGCTTGATTCTTAAGATTCTTGTCAATTTTAAAAATTACTTGAGTGTTCATGGTTTTATTATGCTTAGTTTAATGTATATATATTATATATCTATTATATATATGTCAAATACCAACTTGGACATCCGATGTCCAAGTTGGTATTTGATTTACTTTATAGACTAATTTCAGTTAAAAAACTGAAATTATTTCGCCACTTTGACCGCTTCTTCAAATTTGATGGAGAGGAGTCTGGAAATGCCGTCCGAGCCCATTGTGATGCCGTAGATTATTCCGGCACGAGACATTGTTTCTCTGTTGTGGGTAATAAGAATAAGCTGGGAATATTTGGAAAGATTTTCTATCATATCGCCGTATTTTTTTGAATTTGCTTCATCAAGCGCCGCGTCCGTTTCGTCCAATATTATAAACGGCGGAGGATTGACTTGAGAGATGGCAAAAAGAAGCGCGATGGAAGTAAGCGCTCGCTCGCCGCCGGAGAGCATCGTAAGCCCTTTTATCTTTTTTCTCGGAAGACTTACATCAATATCCACCCCTTCTTCTCCCTCCTCTTCTTCCGATTCAACGGACAGTTCGCCCGCCTCGTCCACTGAACCGCTTAAAAGCGCCGAGACATTGGTATCGGAATTTCTTTTTTTCTTTTTTTCCCTGATTACCGACAGTCCGGCGTGCCCGCCCGATCCAAACATTGATGAGAAAAATTCTTGGAATTGCGCGTTTATTTTGTGAACCCCTTCCTTAAATTCATTTGCTATAAATCCTTCAAGCTCTTTAATGATGTCTTTGAGAGAAATTGCCGACCGGTCAAGATCTTCCAATTCGCGGGCAAGAAAAGCGTCTCTCTCGTTCGCTTCTCTGTATTCTTTGATGACATCATCTCCGGAGCCGATTCCCGCGTCTTCAAGTCTGATTTTTATTTTTTCAATCGTCCTTCTTCTTTCGTCTTGAACCGACCTGTCTTCCTTCAAAATATCTTCAATGGAAACTTCCGCGCCGTTTTCGTCCAGAATTTTGCCGGAATCATAATGTAAAGCCCCTATTCCCGCCAAAATACCGGCCTCTTTAAGTTCCATCTTGAAATTCTCTTCAGATTGCTTGAGTTTGTCTTCGCGATATTCCACATCTCTCAACTTGCCACTGACTTCATTCTGCTCCGCCATAATTTTAAACATCGCTTTTTCGGCATCTCGGCTGGAATCTTTTTCTCTTTCAATTTCTTCTCTAATTTCCGAATATTCCTTGATTATTTTTTTCTCCTCTTCTTCGGCTCGTTTCAATAATTCATCTATTTTAACCCTCTCCTCTTTCAAAATACGCAATTCTTTTTCCGTTTCCATGCTATCGCTCGAATTATCGGCGCTCTTATGCTTGGAAATAAAGCCAGAAAGCACATCTTTTATTGACCTTAAAATATTTTTGACTTGTAAAATATCATCCTTCCCCAAAGCCGTTTCAATTTCGCCGTGAACACCAGAGGCAACCCCCTCAATCTCGCGAAGCTCAATCTTTTTATCTGAAGCGTGTCTCAATGCCTCACTTTGCCTCTTCAGAATTTTTTCCAGCGAATTTATCTCGCCTTCAATCCTTCCTATGTCTCTTGTGAGAGAATCTTTTTGAAAACGCGCCCCCTTCAGCCTTCCCTCAATGCTTATGAGTTCCTCGCTCTTCACATCTTTAGCCGAAGACCCTGCCAAAATCCGCTTCGCTTTGGCAAGCTCGTCTTCCAGCTCACGCCGTCTTTTTTCCGGAATTTTCTTTTCCTCTTCAAGATGCGTTCTCTCGACTTTTAAATACATTTCTTCCCTTTTGAAATAATTTCTATACAGCTCTTTAAGCCGTTCTTTCATCTCGTTGGCTTGCTCGAGCTTTTCAACTTGCTTCTTTAGAAATTTCAAATGCGGAGCGATTTCCCTTCGCAGAGATTTCACCGATTCAATATTCTCTTCAGTTTTCTCAAGTTTTCGCTGGCTCTCCTGCTTTTTGTATTGATAAATTTTGAGGCCGAGCGCGTCTTCAACCATCTCTCGGCGATCTTTGATATTCGCATTCAAAATCTTGTCGGCTTCCCCCTGCGAAATGATGTGATGTCCGGACGAGCCGATGCGCGCGGAGGCAAGAAGCTCAATGATGTCTTTGAGACGGACTTGACTGCCGTTTATGAAATATTCGCTGGAAGAATCTCTGTGCACGACTCTCTCAATGGACACCTCGTCAAAATCAATGTTCATCCATCTTCTCGTATTGTCAAAAATAACTTTCGCCGATGCCCTATTGGAGCGCGCGATATCTCTGGAACCGTTCCAGATGAGGTCTTCGGCGCGCTTGCCGCGAAGCGATTTTATTGATTGCTCACCCAAGACAAACCTAAACGCCTCGGCAATGTTGGATTTGCCAGAGCCGTTCGGACCAACTATCCCGGAAATCGGTGCAGAAAAATCCAGCGTCGTTTTTTTCGCAAACGACTTAAAACCGGAAAGTTCCAGAGTTTTTAAATACATATAGAACCCATCTCAAAAATAAACGCTTATAATAGATACATAATACTTGATATCGATTGAATATCCAAACAAAAGTGGGTGCGGGGGTTTTCCACATCCACCTATTGCAAATAAAAAAATATTTGCTATATTATTGACAGTTGTTCTTTGAGGTGTTTTAAAAACATTAAAAATTAACAAGACTTGATTCTATAAAAATTTTGAAGAAAGGAGAAGGTGTGTAGTTTTTTTGTCTTGTTTTTTATATTTTACTTTTTCAATTTTCCAAAAAAGTATGAGAAGGAGAGTGTATGATACCGCGTGGCAGTCATAATGATTATTGTATTGGAGTTTGTCCTGAACTCAAAGAATTTTTGATACGGAACAGAGGCGTCTACGAAAACCCATTGAGATTAGAAGAAGATTTGAAATCACTTGAGCAAAAAGGAGTAATTAGGGTTATTGATTGCAAAAAGAATCAGTACGCCCTAACTCTCATCTTAAAGAAAGATGGACGGACAATAAAAGAAGTGGAAATCGAAGGTGTGGATCATTTGCACTGCTTGTTTTTCGTTTCTCAAATGGAAGGGATGACAGAAAACGGGTGCAGGCAACCTTGTTGCGAATTGGCGTGTTGTGTTGTAAAAAAACTCACGGCAAAATTGTCTTGACTTCAAAGGAGGAGCAATGAGGAAAAGGAAAAATAATAATTCAACGATTAAGGATATTGTTACTTACTGTCCGCAATGCGATGATGTTCCAGAAGTCAATGGGGACTCAATTGCTGTCGCTGAGGAATGTCTCAAACATAAACTTAAGTTTAAAAAGTCTGACAATGGAGTTATGGTGTCAGGTGTTCCTGTGGAAATGTTTAATGAAATGATGAAACCCGTGAGTTTAAGCTCGCAGGAAATATAGATGTTTTAAAAAATATCTCGGAAATTTTTGGATCAGGCCTTTGTTCGGAGGACAAAGGCTTTTTCTATTTACCCCAAATTACAAAATGTAAAAATTATAGGTCTATTGAGCAAAAACATTTAAAAACAAATAGCTTTTGCGACCCGAGGACCTAATTTTTTACATTTTGTAATTTTGGGTATTTATGATTCTTTTTCCACTCTTCAATTTTTTTATGGTCGCCGGAAAGAAGAACTTTCGGAACTCTGTATTTCTTGCCTTTGTGTTCAATAACTTCAGGCCGAGTGTAGACATCAGGACTTGAGACCCGCGAATCTTCAAGGGAATTAAAATCTCCAAGCACTCCCTCAACCTGTCTAGAAACACAGTCAATAATCGCCATCGCCGGCAATTCCCCTCCGGTCAAAACATAATTTCCCATTGAAACATCTTCCATTTTGAAAGCTTTCTTAACTCTCGCGTCAACACCTTCGTATCTTCCGCAAATTATTATAATATCGGAATAATTTTTTGTCGCTTTTTTGGCGTAATTATTGTCAAACTGCGCGCCCGAAGGCGACAAAAAAATAATTTTCACTTTCTTCTTCCCGCCTTTCGCTTTTTCAATGGCTTTTATGACAGGCATCGCTTCAATGACCATTCCCGGCCCTCCGCCATACGGCTTCCTGTCTATTCTTCTATTCCTGTCTTTGGTAAAATCGCGTGGATTGTAAAATTTAATTTTAATCTTTTTATCTTCAATCGCCCGCCCCAATATTGACCTCTTTATGTAAGAGTCAAACATTTCCGGAAATAATGTGATTATATGAAAAGTCATAATATTTTATATTAAACGAAAAATCTGCAATGCACAATCGCATTACAGATTTTTCGTTTTCTTTGAAGAATTGAAACTAAATCTTCAAATCTTCCATAGCCTCATCAACGCTTTTTGACGCTCGGCTTTCTCTCGGAGCGGCTCCTTCCGGCTCGTTAATTTTCAAATTAACTCTGGAGTTATTCTTCATTCCAACAACGCGGAGAAGCGTCCTGATCGCTTTGGCGGTATTTCCCATTCTTCCGATAATCTTGCCCATATCGTCCGGATGAACTTCAAGAGTCATCAAAACTCCCATTTCATCCACCGTTCTGACTATCTTTACTTTATCAGGATTATCTACTAATGCCTTAACAACTGAATCAAGAAATTTTGTATCGTTTTCCATTGTGTGTATTTTCTTTTTAAAAATCTATCGCAGTATTTCGACCAACTTTGGAGCTTCTTAATAAGCGCCTTTATCATTAACCTTACTGCTAAAATTATTCTAATACGGCAGGCAATTCAAGTCAATGAATGAACTAAGTTTGTAAAGTTAGAAAGTTATCAAGTTCATTCCGCCTGAGGCGGATCCTCCTCGGGAGGAAAAGTAAAGACGAGAAAAGCTTTGAACTTTCCACTTGATGAACTTGATAACTCATTTGACCTGTCCTTCCAATTCGGCTATTTCTTGTTCGGCGCGGCGCTCTTCTTCTTTCAGACCGGATAACTGCCGTTCAAGTCTCTTCTTTTCGGATTCTTTTATGTCCTCATCTTTTTCTTTTGGATTTGAACCTTTCTTGGCATTTTCTTTTTTCTCTTTTTCTTCCACATCCTCCTTAATATAATTGAAGTCTTTTTCCAGCTCAGATATTTCACTCTCAATTTTTGCGTCTTCTTTTTTCTTTTCGTTAATTTTGACCGTCAATCCCGCCAGTTTGTGTTTCCCGATATTTATCTGAAGGTGGTCATTTTCAGAAACATATTTCGCGCTTTCAATATCGATCTTCAGATTTCTTACATCCCGATCAATTATTCCGATTCCCCTCTCAAGATTTTCTATCTCCTGTTTTTTTAAAAACACAATCCTTTTTTTAACACTGAGCTTGGATTGGATAACGGCGCGCTCTTTCACCGCGTCCGCCTCTCTCTTTTCTTTTTCCTTCTTGGCATTCTCTTCCAGCTCTTTTTTCCTTCGCTCTTCCTCTCTCCTCTTGGAATCAAGGGGGTCGTATTTATCATCCGGCCTGTTTTTTATATAAGACATAACTTTTAGCTTCAATATTTTAATTTAAAAAATTATACATTATCTGACAAGAATTTTAAAGCAGAATTGAACAAGTTCTCCATATTCACTCTGCATTTTCACATCGCGCTCAGTTGCCGGTAAGATTTTCAGAAAATTTTTTCAGAAGCCATGAGCTAGATTGAACTTTTCCGCCGTCACCGATATCGGAAACTATCTTGCAGCCTATTTCTTCGCAGACAGCCACTTCCGGTATATTTCCGATATGGCGATCTCCCCCTTTGGCAAATATATCCGGCCTTACTTTTCTTAGAGCGTCGCAAATACTGATGTCTGAGGTATTTTCAGTGTGCTCCGTAACAAAAACCTCGTCCACGCCTTTAATAGCCTCCAGTATTTCCTTGCGTTCATTCTCCGACATAAACGCATAGCCTTTTTTATGTTTAAGCCAATTGTCATTGTTCATAATAACCACAAGCTTATCCCCCAACTTTTTGGCTTCTCGGATCATTCTCACATGGCCGATGTGGATAGGATCAAACCCGCCGCTCACTGCGACTACAATATTTTTTGTTTTCATATATTAAAAATGTATAGACTTAATGATCTAGACTATATATAAGACCTTATCAAAAGACAGGCCAAAAAGTCAAAATTCTATTTAATTGGACACGCTTGATAGACAGAATTGCCCAGTGTTTTTTCAATTAAAAGCAACCCATTCCCCCTCGCTTACAACTTCAATTTTTCCATCAACAACTTTCAGAGCTGAATTGTCATCAATAGCGTAAATTTTTTCAGACATTCCCTTCGTGGCTTCCTCTATAAAATCTTTTCTGACTTTATTGAAATATTGAGAATTAAGATGCGGGAGAATATAGAAATCTACAAAATTAAGACCTTCCATATTTTCAGTCTTATCTAAATCCTCTAAATAGATGCTTTGAGATATTTTAAGAGCCAAGTCTTTGCTAACCACACAGCTTCCAGCGCTTACTCCCACATAGACTTTGGTCTTTAGCAATTCCGGCAAAATTTTTGCAAGCCCCGATTTATTAATCCATTCCATAAGGTGGAATGTATTTCCACCTTCAAAATATAGAATGTCGGCTTTTTCGAATTTAAGCTTCCATAGCTTTTCATCAATGGCCGAAATATCGGCAATTTCAATTGACTTAAAACCCTGCTTTTTCAGATTTATCAAATCATCAATTAGCCAACTTTTATCGCCTTTTTCAACATTTGACGCAGTGGGAATAAAAACCAAAGAAGTCTCTGAAAGTTTTTTACCAACCATACCAGATAAAGCATTCACTATTGATTTATTTTTTATTCCGGCTGATGTGAGAAGCAGTTTCATGTTTTAATTAAATTTCTTCTAGTGGATATACATCTAAAGCGACCTCTTCGTAAGGGTGTGTTTTCTTGATTGATTTTATCACATCCACCAGATTTTTTTGTTCACATACGACCTCTATCCGCTCCTCCTGAACCGATTCCAATTTGCCAACTTCTCCAATCGCCAGATGCGCGCCATCTTCGGGTTTGAAACGACCGGTACCTTTTGACGAAAAACTGCAGAATGTGTAATCCCCGATTTTCCCAGCCCCGGCTTTGCCTATCGCCTCGCGAACCACATCAGCGTGTGATTCGGGGACAAAGACAACAATTTTTACTTTATTGGATTGGCTCATAATTAATTTATATTTACCATAGTATTTCTTAAATCTATTTCCGCGCTTGCATTGATTTGAATATTTCAACAAATTTTTTATTCCTTGGCGATGCTTTTAATTGTTGAAATTCATCCGGAGTCACCCACATAAAATCATCGTGTTCGTGACTTAATATCACTTCAGTTGTCGTCGGTTGAGCTGTATAGCATATTGTCACTAAATAACGGACTGCCGTCAAAGACTCTTCTTCTTTATCTTTAAGTCTGGAGATAACATCCATAACCGATAATTCTTCAACATCTAAACCTGTTTCTTCTCTGATTTCTCTAGTGATTCCATATTTAATATCTTCGCCGTAATCCAAAGCGCCACCGGGCAAGTCCCAACACAAAGACCATGTGGGAGCCGTTTCAGTGCGTCTAATCGTTAATATTTTCCCGTCACTGTCATACAAAATGGCCTTCTGCGAAACTTTAATTTGTTTATTTTTATCTTCCATGACACTTTTTATACTTCTTCCCGCTGCCGCAGACGCACGGGTCGTTTCTTCCGATTTTGTCGCCTTCTTCATTTGTAGGAGATTTTAAGGCGGAGTTTTTGGGATTGGAATTATTATCCGCCTTATTTTCTCCTCCTCCGACTAAAGTAACATTCTTCTCCATCTCTTTGAGCTTCTCTTCTTCCTTGAGAAACATTCCTGCGCCGATGTGAGGGACAAGCCTAGCGATTTCTTCTCTTATGGCGAATTCCATTTCTTTGAAAAGCCGCAGGCCCTCTTTCTTGTATTCTACGAGAGGATCGCGCTGGCCGTAGGCCCTAAGATTAACGCTTGACCTTGTGTAATCCATCATCTCAAGATGCTCCACCCAGAACATATCAATAGCTTGAAGAAGTAATCTCCTCAAAGCCGAGTAAAATTCGTCTTCGCCGAGCAAAGCTTTTTTATCGTCAAGAATTTTTCTTATCTCATCATCCTCAAACATCTCAGCAAGTTTTTCTTCAATATCTTTTCTTACTCCCAAAAGTATTTTCCTTCTTCTTTCATAAACGATTTTTCTCTGATGGTTCAAAATATCGTCGTATTCAAGCACATGCTTTCTGGCGTCAAAATTGAAGCCTTCTATTTTTTCCTGCGCTTTTTCAAGCGAGCGAGTAATGAGATAATTCTGAATCGGCTCATCTTCCGCGATGCCGAATCTGCCCATCATCTTTTTTATCATCTCGCTCGCGAACACGCGCATTAAGGTGTCTTCTAGTGATACATAGAATTGCGTCTCGCCCGGGTCGCCTTGTCTGCCGGCGCGACCTCGAAGCTGGTTATCTATGCGCCTCGCTTCGTGTCTTTCCGTTCCTATGACGACAAGACCGCCGAGTCCTTTC
>LBYO01000002.1:52162-61943 GCA_000996205.1 Parcubacteria group bacterium GW2011_GWA1_40_21
AATTGCCTTGATCAAACGGCACTCCGCCGAGCTTTATGTCTACTCCTCTTCCCGCCATATTTGTCGCGACCGTCACTCCTCCCAATTTTCCCGCTTGAGCGATTATCTCGCCTTCTTTCTCGTGATTCTTGGCGTTTAAGATATTGTGCGGAATCCCTTCTCTGGAAAGATATTCGGATAGCACCTCGTTTTTCTCTATAGAAACCGTGCCGATAAGCACCGGCTGTCCCCTGTCGTGCATTTCTTTAACTTCGCGCGCCAGCGCTTTGAATTTGCCGTTTTCGTTTTGAAAAATTAAGTCGTTGTGGTCTTTCCTCGCAATCGGCTTATTGGTCGGCACAGCGACAGTGTCCGTGCCGTAGACTTTGTAAAATTCCTCGCCGGAAGTCAGAGCGGTTCCCGTCATACCGGCAAGCTTTTTGTAAAGCCTGAAATAATTTTGAAAAGTAATGGAAGCGAAAGTTCTGGATTCTTTCTGAACCTCCACACCCTCTTTGGCTTCAACCGCTTGATGAAGTCCTTCGGACCATCGTCTGCCCGGCTGAAGCCTTCCGGTAAACTCGTCCACGATTATGACTTCCCCGTCCCTCACGACATACTCTTTGTCGCGATTGAAAAGCGCCTTGGCGCGGACGGCGGTTTCAAGATGGTGGACATATTTCACCCCCTTGTCGGTGTAAATATTTTCCACGCCGAGCGCTTTCTCGGCTTTGTTTATGCCTTCGTCGGTCAAGGTGATCTGTTTGAATTTCTCATCAACTTTGTAATCGGTATCTTTCTGCAAATTTCTGGCGATGGCCGCGAATGTGCCGTACAGATTTTCCGAATCAACCGTCGGCATTGAGATAATAAGGGGCGTCCTCGCTTCGTCTATGAGAATGGAGTCCACTTCGTCAACAATAGCGTAATTGTATTCTCTCTGTCTTATGTCGTTAACGATATGCTCAATGTTGTCCCTAAGATAATCAAAACCGTATTCATTGTTTGTGCCGTAAGTAATGTCGGCGCGGTAAGCCTCCTGTCTTGAACACGGCCTCAAAAATTCGTGCACGACTTTGAACGCGCCAAGCTCATCTCTTTCTTCATCTAGCTCTTTGTGCTTTGGATCATAAAGGAAGGATTGATCATGATTCAAAATTCCCACGGATAATCCAAGAAAAGAATAAATTTGGCCCATCCAAACCGCATCTCTTCGCGACAGATAATCATTGACTGTGATGATATGCACACCCTTCCCCGTAAGCGCGTTTAGATACGCCGGCAGAGTCGCGACGAGCGTCTTGCCTTCCCCCGTTCTCATCTCGGCGATATTTCCTTTATGCAAAATCATTCCTCCTATGAGCTGAACATCAAAATGCCTTTCGCCCAAAGTCCTCCGCGACGCTTCTCTTATTACGGCAAAAGCTTCAGGCAAAATCGAGTCCAAATTTTCGCCATTCTTTATTTTTTCTTTGAAATAGGGAGTCTTTAGCGCAAGCTCGCCGTCGGAAAGAGCTTTAATCTCCGCCTCCAACTTGTTGATTTTCTCCACAATCGGATAATAAGCTTTCAATTTCTTTCCCTGCCCGTCCCCAAATATTTTTTTCAATGAAAACATAAGCTAGATACTATCATAAAAATCGGAAACTACCATATAAAAACAGCAAAACTTGACACCGCAATAAAAGTAACTATTGGAACAAGCATGCAAACCAATTGAATTCTGTTGCAATGGGCAAAAAGTGTTTCAGAAGAATCTATCCCGGCTCCAGATATGATTAGATTTGCAAAAGACATAACCAAACCAACAAAAAAGCAAATTTGACAAATTGAGCTTTGCTGTAATAAAATATAAAAATTATGCCTGAAGTCAGGATCTAAAATCATGTATCATAGCGAACGACAAATTCCTCTTTTGGTTGAAAAAGGAGAGGACGGTTTTTATGTCGTTGAATGCCCAATTTTAAAAGGATGCTACGCGCAAGGCAAAACCATTGATGAGGCTTTGCGCAACATAAGAGAAGTTGTTGATCTTATTTTGGAAGAAAAAGAGAATAGAATGATTCTCAAAAATTACAGACCTGTGGAATTTAGTCTTCATACGATTACCGTTTAGAGACTACTTGGAAATGAAATGTCCGAGTTAACAAGTTAATGCTAATTTTGCGTCAAATTATAGCCGTCGGCGGCTAGCTCCAAAACTAATGTCTTATGTGAGTGCAACCGACGGCTATAATTTGAAACAACGAACAAGTTATCAAGTGAAAAGTTATAAAGTTTGTAAAGTGTCGAACGGAACGCAATGACACTCTTCCCCGCTTTTTTCCTCACTTTATAAACTTGATGAACTTTACAACTTTTAATGCGCTAGCCAAACAAGCGAGCAATTAAAGTATATAGTAAATACCCATAAACGCAAAACCCCGCCAAAGCGGAGTCTTACGCAGACATTCGTTCGTCGAGCTAAACATTTGCTCGCACTCACAGCCAATATGTTAGCAGATTTTTAAAATGAAGTCAAGGATTCCTCCCCGCCCTTATCTCTTTTATGAAATATTCGCCTTGTTCTTTGTATTGAGGGTTTATCGCTATGATTTTTTGGATTTCAAGAACGGCGGCTTCGCGCTGGCTGTTGCCGAGATACGCGGCGGCAAGAGAGATATGGCTCTGAATATTATTCGGATCATTATTTACCCTCGCTTGAAGAATCGGGATTATTTTACCGAATTGTTTGGTGGCGGCATAAGCCGAGATTATCTTGTCGTCAATAAAGTCCGTGCCTTGAATCGGCGCCAAAAGTTCTTCGGCAAGCTTATTATCTCTGGCGTAAATGGCGGCTATGGCGTAAATCGCCCGACTCTGATTGGAACTCGTTTCCAATTCAAAAGTTTCCTTGGCCAATTTAAGAGCGTCCGCCGTTTTGCCGCTGTTTATCAAATTGCCTATAATTTCAAATCTTATTGTTTGTTTGTTTGAAGAAAGTTCGCTCGCCTTTTGAAGCCCTTTTAGACCCTGGTCATATTGTTTGAAAGCGGTAAGCATTGAGCCCGTGAACAAATGATATCTGGCATCATCCGGCGTCTTCGCCAATTGTTTTTTCATCTCGGCGACGGTAAGGTCAAAAAAAGCTTGTTTGGTTTCCGGACTGGCATTGCTCACCGAGATTTTTACCGAGGCTTGAACAAGCTGTTCTCTGATTTCCGAATCGCCGAATGAATCGTAAGCCAGCGCCTTTTTGAAAAATTCAAGATTCTTTACCACCCCATCGCCGTAAGGAGTCATCGCTTTTATAAGGGTGCGGGAAGCAGAGTAGCCTTTGTAGTTAACAAAATAAACGGAGAACAAAGCAAGCGCACCGATGGCGGGAATAAAAACAAAGTTTGCGACATTTGGACTTATAGATACTTCTTTTTTCTCTGGCAAACCAGCCGACTGAGGAACCTTTCTTGAATGCACGTAAGCGATAACAGCAAAAAATAAAATGTAACTCGTCACATTGTCAAACACGAAAAGATTTTGGAAAAAATATCCGATTAAGAGTCCTGTTAAAATACTCCCTTCCGCAACCGAAAGATTAGAGCCGTCCCTTTTCCAAAGAGAATAAATGACCGCGAAAAATATGGAAAGATAAGAGAGAATCCCCAACGCTCCGCCTGCCACTAGCCAATCAAAAAAGACATTGTGCGTCCGATCAAACCACTGTTCTTGGTCATACATTTTCGGATTGTAATATTTGTTGAAGGCATAATTGAAATTCTCCTGTCCCCAGCCGAGAATCGGCCTTTCTTTAAAGCCTTGATAGGCCATATTCCAGACCATAAATCGCGGCATTTTAGCAACCTTGCTTACTGAAATGTCAGAGAGGCGCGCGAGAGTCTGGCTACTTTTTACAAAATTACTGTCGCGAAGTGCTATAAAAAGTCCACTGATTGCAACAGTAAACGCCAAAATCACAATTGCCACCTTCCTGACCCACTTCTTTTCTTTTTCTAAGATGACCACCAAAACCGAGCTTATGAAGACTCCTCCGATAAGACCGAGAATCGGCCCTCTGCTCGCAGTGTAGTAGAGAATAACAGTTTGCAAAACGATAATCGCCCCGTAAATATAATTCGCATAATCCGAGAAAAATTCCCCGGCGCTTTTTTTGGCATAATTCCTTCTGATGAGGAAAAAAGTCGTCAAAAAAATATGGAAGAGCATATATATCGCGAGATAAGTGGCATTGCCGAGCGTGCCGTCAACTCTGACCCCGCCTTGATTTATTTTTATAGCTCCGGAAAACTGAAAGAGTCCGTAAATTCCCAAAATTATGCTCACGCCGATTGAGGTGTGGAAAAATCTTGACCACATTTTTTCCGTTTTCAAAACCGAAGAAAAAGCAAAGAAAAGCCCCAAAAGATGAAGCAAAGTGACAAGCCCTTCCATTCTCTCGTAATTGCTCCAGAAGCTTTTATAAGGATTGGCGCCGAAAGCGTCAGCGAGCGCGATGACCGCGACAAAAATCAAAACAGACCGGCTAATCAAGGAGAATTTAGGCCTGTATTTGGCATCGCGGATGGCAAGCACCCCCCAAAGCCCGATAATAATTTCAGCCAAAAACCTGAACGCGAAATTTTTCCCCGTAATGAACGGAAAATACATTGAACTGGAAACAATAAGCGGAATAAAAGGCATTAAAAATAATCCTCCATAAATAAGATATTTGAGAATATTGTTAGTTTTCATTTAAAATTTTCGTTAACTCAATTTCTTTGAATCACAAAACTATCGTTTTCCGTCTTTGCGAGTCGGTATTCCGACGTGGCAATCCAGAGTTTATCGCGCATAATCATGGATTGCTTCGCTTCGCTCGCAATGACGATGTAAGAATATATACAGTTTCGTAATTTAAAGTCAATTTATATAATATACCTTCCCTCGGGTTTTTATACAAGCTGATTAAGACTGATACTTATTGACACCTTTTGATACTTCTATATAATAAGAGTTATGAATCTAGAAATTAAAGCAAATTCAATATATACTACCGCAGAAACTCAAGAAATACTGAAAATAAGCAACAGCACGATAAAAAGACTTTTAAAAAGGGGGGTAATAAGAGCAAACAAAATCGGCGGGCAATACAGGATTTTGGGCAAAGAAATTTTGCGTTTAGTCTCCCCCGAAATTGAAAAGCGGGCTGTAAAATCTTATTTGCGCTTAAAGAGAAAAGTGGCGAGCAGATTAAGCAAATGGTAGATGAACATACAAATATGCAAATAATGCCAATATACGAATGACAACAAATGAAAAAAATAATAATTCGTATTGATTCGTATTATTCGCAACATTCGTATATTGGTATAATGTTTTTATTGGTATATTTATTTTTATGAAAAAAGCTTTGATAACAGGAATCACTGGCCAAGACGGCTCTTATCTCGCGGAATTGCTTTTGGAAAAAGGTTATGAGGTGCACGGAATAATAAGGCGCGCCAGCACCTTCAATACTTCTCGAATAGACCATCTATACACCGACCCTCACATAAACGGAGTTAAACTATTTTTACACTACGGCGACTTGTCGGACGGTAGTAACATAAACAGATTGTTGCAAAAAATAAAACCGTATGAAATTTATCATTTGGGAGCGCAGAGCCATGTTCGCGTAAGTTTTGACCTTCCGGAATATACGGGAGATGTGAGCGGATTGGGAACTTTAAGAATTTTGGACGCCATACGAGAAACGGGTATAAAAACAAAATTCTACCAAGCTTCTTCCAGCGAGATGTTCGGCAAGGCGCTGGAAATACCGCTTAAAGAAACCACCCCTTTCTATCCCCGCTCCCCTTACGGAGTCGCCAAAGTTTACGCCTATTGGATAACAAAAAATTACAGCGCCGCGCCGAGGAGAAACTTTCGTTACCAGGAAAATAACCAGAGGTTTGGCGCGGATAAAACTGGACAAAGAAAAAAAACTTTATTTGGGCAACCTTGACGCCAAAAGGGATTGGGGTTACGCCAAAGACTTTGTGGAAGGTATGTGGCTTATGCTCCAGCAAGACAAGCCTGACGATTACCTCTTGGCCACCAACGAAGCTCATACCGCGCGGGAGTTCGCGGAAAAAACAGCCGAATACTTGGGCTTTGATTTAGTTTGGAAAGGCAAAGGAATTAATGAAAAAGGCTTGGACAAAAAAACCGGCAAAACAATCATTGAGATAGACCCAAAATACTTCCGCCCACCAAAAGTAAGGTTTAATGAACTGGTGAAAATTATGGCCAAAGCGGATTATGAAAATGAATCTCAAAAATAAAATGAATGAACAAAAGGTGCAATTAATTCCTTCCGATTTGTATGAGAAAATACACATGGCTATGCCGATGGCTTGCGTTGATATAATTATTACCAATATCAATTCTTTTCTCTTAGCCAAAAGAAAAAATAAACCAGCCAAAAATCAGTGGTGGTTCCCGGGAGGAAGAATATTAAAAAATGAAACCCTTGCTGAAGCAGTCGCCAGAAAATCTTTTGAAGAAACCGGATTAAAAGTAGAAATTATTAATCGCATTGGCGTAGAAGAAACGATTTTCCCTGATGGTCCGTTCAACTCTTCAACGCATACAATTAATGTTACCTATCTAGCCAAAGCTGTTAATCCTAAAGAAATAAAAATGGACGAGCAATCAAGCGAGTATGGTTGGTTTTCTGAAATAAACGAGGGTTGGCATCCTTATGTTAAAAATTTTCTTAAAATTGCCGGCTTCAAGTAATATGATTAATTAAATGATGAACAAGAAATCTAAAATTTATATAGCCGGACACAAGGGATTAGTCGGCTCCGCCGTCACAAGACTTCTCCAAAAAGAAGGTTTTAAAAATTTAATACTAAAAACAAGGCAAGAGTTGGATTTGCTTGACCAAAAAGCCGTAACTGATTTTTTCAAAAAAGAAAAACCTGAGTATGTTTTTTTGGCGGCGGCAAAAGTCGGCGGAATTATGGCCAACAAAACATCTCCCGCGAACTTTATTTACGAAAATCTGCAAATTCAAAACAATATTATTCATCAGTCGTATTTATCAGGAGTTAAAAAACTTTTATTTTTAGGTTCAGTTTGCATTTATCCGAAACTTTGCCCCACTCCAGTAAAAGAAGAGTATCTTTTGTCTGATTATCTTGAGCCCACCAACGAGCCTTACGCCATTGCCAAGATTGCCGGACTTAAAATGTGCCAAAGCTACAACAGGCAGTATGGGACGAATTTTATCGCCATAATGCCGGCTAATCTTTACGGATATAATGACAATTTTGATTTGAATAATTCTCATGTATTGCCGGCAATGATAAGAAAATTTCACGAGGCAAAAGCAAGCGGACAAAAAGAAATAACTCTTTGGGGTTCCGGCAAGCCGAGACGGGAGTTCTTGTTTGTTGACGATATGGCGGACTCGTGCTTGTTCGCGATGAATGAATTTGATCCGACTGCGAAGCAAAACGAAAACGGGGAAATATTTTTCAACATTGGAGCGGGAAAAGATGTTACGATAAAAGAACTGTCGGAATTGGTTAAAAAAATTGTTGGCTTTAAAGGAAAAATTAAATGGGACAAAACCAAGCCCGACGGCACACCAAAAAGACTGCTGGACATTTCAAAATCCAAAAAACTCGGCTGGAAACCGAAAACCAATTTGGCGGAAGGCATAAAGATGACATATGATTGGTATAAAATCAGTCAAAAGTCGTAAAGTCCTTAATGTCCGTAAAGTCAAAATTTTATGAAAATAGAAAAATTTGAAGATATTATAGCTTGGCAAAAATCTAAAGAATTAACTCTTTTAATTTATAAAGCGTTTTCAATCGGCAAAGATTTTAGATTTAAAGATCAGATACAAAGAGCTTGCGTATCTATAATGAATAATATCGCTGAAGGATTTGAAAGAAGAGGTGATAAGGAATTTAAACACTTTTTATTTATCGCCAAAGGTTCGTGCGGAGAGGTTAGATCAATGCTATATTTGGCTTTGGATCTTGAATATCTGAACAAAGAACAATATGGTAAATATTATAATTTATCTGTTGACGTTTCAAAATTGCTTTCCGGTTTCATCAAGACTTTATGACTTTCGACTTTATAGACCTTAAGGACATTATGGACAAAATAACTATTATAAAACCAAAGAAAACTTTCAGCCTTAACGACCTTAAGGAGGTCTGGAAATACAAAGAGCTTCTTTATTTCTTCACTTGGCGGGATTTGAAAGTAAGATACAAACAAACATTTGTCGGAGCAGGTTGGGCAATATTTCAACCGTTTGTAACTATGGTTGTGTTCACGATTTTTTTCAGCAAACTTGCTAACATTCCGTCAAACGGAGTTCCCTATCCGATATTCGTGTATACAGGACTCCTTTTCTGGCAATTTTTCTCCAGTGCTCTCGGCGACACTAGCAACTGTCTGATATCAAATAAATCAATCATTACAAAAGTCTATTTCCCGCGGCTTATACTTCCTTTATCTTCCGTGCTAACCAAACTTGTTGATTTCGGAATATCCGCCCTTGTTTTAATTTTGCTTATGTTTTATTACGGCTTTGTTCCAAGACTGGAAAGTGTTTTTGTTATTCCAATAGTCCTAGCTATTTCATTTATGGCATCAGTCGGATTAGGACTGACACTGGCCGCCATCAATGTAAAATATCGCGATGTTCGCTATGCATTGCCGTTCTTCATTCAAATGCTTCTATTTGTCACACCCGTCATCTATCCGGCAAGCATCGCGGGAAAATACTCTTGGCTCTTGGCGCTTAACCCGATGACCGGAGCCATCCAAAGCGCTCGCGCATCGCTCCTCGGCACAACACCGATAAACTGGACACTGATTGGCATTTCTTTCCTCGCCTGCGCCGTGTTGTTGCTTATCGGAATTTATGTATTTAAAAAAGTTGAAAGATATTTTGCGGATATTATTTGAGTCAAAAGTCTGTAAAGTCCTTAAGGTAAAAAGTGTATGAAAAAAGATTTTGATAAATGGAATAATGTAAAAAAGATAACGGAGTTAAAGCTTGACAATTTCGGCATTCACGAGCGCGAAATATGGTGGACATCGTTTGGCGTAAATATCGGAGTGGAAACTGACGGGAAAAATAACGATTTTGAGCGTCCCGCACTTATTATCAGAAAATTCA
The DNA here is from genome assembly GCA_000996205.1 of Parcubacteria group bacterium GW2011_GWA1_40_21. GTDB lineage: Bacteria > Patescibacteriota > Minisyncoccia > Phycocordibacterales > GWA1-40-21 > GWA1-40-21. Next base: position 61,311 of record LBYO01000002.1, read on the forward strand.
ACAGACAGATGGTGTGGGTTCTGCCTACAACACTGCAAGCAAAGGATGAAAGATTTCACGAAAAATTCACTCTGGAAGATAAAGAGTATTTTGTCGCCATAACACAATTGCGCACCGTTAGCACAAAAAGATTTTTGAGAAAAATCGGTATGATGTCAAAAGAAGATTTTATAAAAGTAAAACAACGAATAATGCGATTTCTTCAAGAAAACGAAAACCCGCCGTTAAGCGGGTCTTCTCGGAGGCCGAAGCCATAATCAAAGCTATGATAACAAACGCAAATAAAATGTCAAGCAACCCTATAATCGAAATAAAAAATTTGGGGAAAAAATACAACATCACCCACCAGCGTGGCGGCTACATTGCTCTGCGAGATGTTTTGATGAATGTTTTGAAAAGCCCTTTGTCTTTTCTTAAGTCAAAAGCTAAGCAAGTCGCAGGAATGGAAACCAAAGAAGAATTCTGGGCGCTTAAAGACATAAATTTTGAAGTCCAAAAAGGCGAAATTATCGGGATAATCGGCAGTAATGGCGCCGGAAAATCCACTCTGCTGAAAATTTTGTCCCAGATAACACCTCCGACATTCGGCGAAGTGGTCATCAGAGGACGAGTCGGAAGCTTGCTTGAAGTCGG
>LBYO01000003.1 GCA_000996205.1 Parcubacteria group bacterium GW2011_GWA1_40_21
CGACAAAAGAAATGTCCTCATCAATTCCACCGGCCAGATTTCCATCGGCAGATAGAATTAAAAATGATCAAACAGCCAAATGAACACTAATATTATTACAAAAAAACTCTCCCCTAAAAAGCTAAAAAGCTACCCGCCCGCCACGACTGCTGTCGGGCATGTCGGGCGCGGCAAGCTACAAGCTAACCGTTTTCATCCATCAGCTTCCCGAAACCTACAACTCCGCCTCATCGGCGGACGAGCCACAACCAAAAACCCAACCTCATCGGCGGGCAGGCTACAACCTAATCGCGGTTTCACCCTGATTGAAATGCTCGTCTCAATTTCCGTCTTTATGGTGGTTATGCTTGTCGCCGCGAGCTCGCTTTTGAGCATTATTGACGGCAACAACAAAGCCCAGTCCCTGAAGTCCGCGATAAACAATTTGAATTTCGCACTTGAGAGTATGCAGAAAAATATAAGGGTGGGAACAAGTTATTCGGGGGGTGGGAGTTGTTCTCCCGCCGATACTTGCATAATCTTCGATTCCTACAAAGACCTTAATGGTGATGGTAATATGGATAATGATACTGTTATATATAAGTATAATGATACCGAAAAATCAATAGAGAGATGTGAGAATATCTCAGGCGTAACTTGTAGTTTAAGCAGTAATTTCACCAGATTGACCGCGCCGGAAGTAAAAATAACTGATATGAAATTTTATATTGACAGCAGTTCTCAGCCAAGAGTCTTGATTACCATAAGTGGCGAAGCGGGAACTAAGGAAAGAATAAAAACAAATTTTAATCTTCAGACGACCGTATCGCAAAGATCATTCTAATTGAGTAAGATACAATCTATATGAAATTTATAAAAATAATAAAAAATAAAATCCTAGCCGCCAGTTGCAATTTGTCATGCGTCAGGAAACTCTTCCCTAAAAACCTACCACCTATCCGCCCGCCACGACTGCTGTCGGGCATGTCGGGCGCGGCCGCCTACAACCTACAACCTTCCGCCAAAGGTTTCACCCTCATAGAAACTCTCGTCGCCATCTCAATCCTTATGGTCGCGGTCGCGAGCCCCTTAACTATCGCCCAGAAAGGATTAGCTTCAGCTATCTATGCCAAAGATCAAATCATCGCCTCTTATCTGGCGCAAGACGCGATAGAATACATAATAAACGCGAGCGATAAAAATGTCGCGGATGGAAAAGGCTGGCTTCTGGGAATAAGCGATAATTGCGGAACGGCTTGCGCGGTTAACACAAGAATAGACAGCGGAATTGCCTCTTGCGCTGGAACTTGCGACGCTCTTAATTACAACGAGTCAACAAATATTTACAGCCATGATTCTACAGGTGGTGACAATAAAGCGTCGCCATTCACGAGAACAGTTAAAGCTACAGAAGGTCCGACCGACGAAGCGCTGATTACCGTGACGATGTCTTGGAAAGACAAAGGAGCTGATAGGAGCCTTAATTTTTACACGAGAATATTTAATTGGAGATAATAATATTATGGCAAATAAAAACCTACCACTCCGCCTCATCGGCGGACGAGCCACAACCAAAAACCCAACCTCATCGGCGGGCAGGCTACAACCTAATCGCGGATTCGCGATGCTGTTTTCCGTCCTCGTATCCAGCTTGCTTGTCGTTATCGGACTGTCAATCTTCAACATCACCCTCAAAGAATTGACCATTTCAACCTCGGCAAGAGAATCTCAGACGGCTTTTTACGCCGCCAACAGCGGACTGGAATGCGCCCTTCGGTGGGATAATTTAAATGGAAATGGCTTAAGAAGCGCCTTCGCTTCCACTTCCGCTTCGGATGAAATTGACAGTGCCAAAAGCGTAATAGCTTTATGCAATACCGTGAGAGTAAACAGCGCCACCTCCGCCACTACGGAATTTGAATTTAAAGTAAATAACTCGGGTGATTCCAATGGTCCTTGCGCCAAAGTTAAGGTTGTAAAGACTCCCGGTTCTCCGACTGTTGAAAAGATGACCACGGTAATTGAATCTCGTGGCAAGAACATTTGCGACACAAGCGGCAGAAGAGTTGAAAGAGGCTTGAAAGCCACTATAATTACGCAGATGTAGCCAGGCGAAGCTCGTAGCTTTTTAGCTTGTTAGGTATAAGATTTTTTTCTAAAAACCTACAACCCGCTACCTAATAATATGTCTCCAAGAATTCCACACGAAATAATAGAGAGGTTAAACAAACTGAAAAAGACGATAGAACACCATCGCTATCTTTATCATGTCTTGGACAAGCAGGAAATTTCCGATGCGGCGCTTGATTCGCTCAAATATGAATTGGCAAAAATTGAAGAGGAATATCCCGAACTCATTACACCCGATTCGCCTTCGCAAAGAGTTGCCGGCGAGCCGCTTAAAGAATTTGAAAAAGTGATTCATAAGGTCCCTCAATGGTCTCTCGGTGACGCTTTCACGGAAGAAGACATCTTGGAATTTGACGAGCGAGTCAAAAGGATGCTTGCGAAAGAGAAAGAAGCGAAAGAACCCCAACTTGGAGGTCTCGCCTCCAAGTTGGCCACTTGGAGGCGAGACCTCCAAGTGGAATATGTTTGCGAGCTTAAGATTGACGGGCTTAAAGTTGTTTTTCATTATGAAAATGGATTATTTGTCCGCGCGGTTACGCGCGGGGACGGGAAAGTGGGCGAAGATGTGACTAATAATATCAGGACAATAGAATCGCTTCCTCTTAAGCTCACCGAGCCATTAAATATTATTCTTGAAGGAGAAGTGTGGATGAGCAAGAAAAATTTTGCCGAGCTCAATAAAGAGCGGGAGAAAAAAGACGAGCCTCTTTTTGCCAATCCCAGAAATGTGGCGGCCGGCTCAATCCGTCAGCTTGATCTGAAAATCGCCAAGGAAAGAAAGCTGGACTCGTTCATCTATGACATCGCTTACACAAACGGCAAGATGCCGGAAACTCAAATTGAGGAATTGGAATTTATCCAGCATCTCGGTTTCAAGGTAAATAAAAATTTTAAATTATGTCCGACTGTCGGCGAGGTGATTAAATATTGGAAAGAGTGGCAGAGGCGCGCCCCCAGAGAAGATTATCTGATTGACGGCGTTGTAATCAAGGTCAATGAACGAGAGTGCCAAGAAACTTTAGGTTATACCGGCAAATCGCCAAGATACGCAATCGCTTTCAAATTTCCGGCGGAACAGGTGACAACGGTCGTGGAAGATATCATCCTTCAAGTTGGCAGAACCGGCGTCATCACTCCCGTGGCGCATCTTCGTCCCGTATCTGTCGCCGGCTCGGTGGTTTCCAGAGCGACACTTCACAACGAAGACGAAATCAAACGGCTTGATGTGAGAGTGGGGGATACGGTGGTCTTGCAGAAAGCCGGAGATGTTATTCCTGATATTGTTTCTGTGGTGAAAGAGATGAGAACGGGGAAAGAAAAACCTTTTATGTTTCCGGAAAAGGTGGCGGCTTGTGGCAGTGGCGGCAGGATTGAAAAAATTCATGGACAAGTCGCTTATCGGTGCGTCAATAAAAACTCTTTTGCTCAACAGAGAAGAAAGCTCTATTATTTCGCCTCAAAAAAAGCTTTTGACATTGAAGGGCTTGGACCGAAAATAATTGACCAGCTTATGGAGAGCGGACTTATTTCTTCTTATGATGACATTTTTACTTTGAAAAAGGGCGACCTCTTGAATCTTCCAAGATTTGCCGAAAAGTCGGCTGACAATTTGATTTATTCGGTTGAAAAATCAAAGACCGTGACTTTGGTGCGTCTTCTCATCGCTCTCTCAATTCCTCAAGTTGGGGAAGAAACCGCGAACGATATTGCCAAGCATTTCAAAGATATAAAAAAAATTAAAAGCGCCTCGTTTGAGGAATTGGAAAAGATAGATGGCGTCGGTCCGATAGTAGCCAAATCCGTCCGTGATTGGTTTGACGATCCCCGCAATCGCCATAATCTGGAAAATCTTCTTAAACATATAAAAATAAAAAAAGTTGAAATATCAGCCTCGGGTATGTCCGGTTTTGTCGGGAAAACTTTCGTTCTTACTGGAACATTAAAATCAATGACCAGAGACGAAGCCAAAGAGCTCATCAGAAAAAACGGCGGGGAAATTTCCTCGTCCGTTTCCTCGCAAACCGATTATGTCGTGATAGGAGAAAACCCCGGGTCAAAATTTGATAAAGCGAAAGAGTTGAATGTGAAGATTTTGACGGAGAGCGAGCTTGTAAAGATGCTGGAATAATTACCTTGAATTACGAAACGCAAAAAATTTATAGGTCTATTGAGCAAAAACACTTAGAAGACAAAGAGATTTTGCGACCCGAGGACCTAATTTTTGCTTTTCGTAATTCAAGGATTTTGAATGCTGTGAATTAAAAGAGGCTTTCCGCGGCTTCTTTCACATCGGCGCCGTCAGCCGTACCGTTTAACTCTTTCATTGTCGCGCCTATAAGCTGTCCGATTTTTGATTTGTCGGCGATACCTAACTTTTCTTTCATTTCAACAACTTTTTTCTTCACGTCTTCTCTGCCCATCATCCTCGGAAGAAAGGTTTCAAGAATTTTAAGTTCCAATTCTTCGGCTGAAGCCAGTTCTTCTCGCCCACCTTTTCTGAATTGGTCAATTGAATCTTTTCTTTGTTTAACCGCTCTTCTGATTACGGTGATGATTTCTTCGTCAGACAATTCTTCCTGCGGTTTCCTCTTGGTCGCGACCAATTCGTTGGTAAACGCAGTAAGAAGTCCGCGCAAAACGGTCAGACGAACTGTGTCCTTGGCGAGCATAGCTATTTTAATTCCTTCTTTTATTTGTTTGTGCAACATATTTTTTAAAAGGTTATAGGTATTAGGTTGTAGGTTTAAGATAGGAAAATTAATTTTTTAATCCAAAACCTATAACCTAACACCTACAAACTAAAACCTTCCGACAATACTATCACAATCGCGTTCGGATTGGTATAATGATTTTTATGTCCAATCAATTGATCATAATTTTATTGATAATTCTGTTTCTCGTGGGAATTTTTAATGTATTCTTTATACGATTCGCGCTTAGGAGGAAGAGTGAGCCGGAAAGAGGAGCGGAAGAGACCGGTTTCAAATTGCTTCTGGAGCAAGTCAATGAACTTTCAAGAACGGTTGACCACAAGCTTGGGGAATCGGCGAAGCAGATGAACGAGTCGGTGCGATTTCAATCCGCCGAATCGTCAAAAATAATCAGAGACATCACTGAGAGGCTTACTCGCCTTGATGAGACGAACAAGCAAGTCGTGTCTTTCGCCGACCAGCTCCAGTCTCTCCAAGATATTTTGAAAAATCCGAAACAACGAGGAATCCTCGGCGAATATTATTTGGAGACATTGTTAAAAAATGTTCTTCCTCCGGGCAGTTATCAAATGCAGTATCCGTTTAAAGACGGCACTATCGTAGATGCGGTAGTTTTCGTGAAAGATAAAATAATACCGATTGATTCAAAATTCTCTCTTGAAAATTATAATCGTTTGAGCGAAGAAAAGGATTCAACCGAAAGAGAACGGTTAGAAAAAGCTTTCAAAGCTGACCTTAAAAATAGAATTGACGAAACTTCAAAGTATGTGAAACCCTCCGAAGGAACGATGGATTTCGCCTTTATGTTCATTCCTCACGAAGCTATTTATTACGACCTGTTGGTGGCGCAAGTTGGAGCGGTCAAGGTAAACACAAGAGATTTGATAGAGTACGCATTTAAGGAAAGGCATGTCATTATCGTCTCGCCGACTTCCTTTTTAGCTTACTTGCAAACGGTATTGCAAGGACTTAAGGCTCTTCAGATAGAAGAGTCCGCGAAAGAAATAAGAAAAAATGTTGAGGATTTGCAAAAACATTTGAGAAGTTACGAAGAATACCATCAAAAGCTCGGCAATTCTTTGACGACGACAGTCAACCATTTCAACGCGTCCGGCAAGGAATTTAAAAAGATTGACAAAGATGTGATGAGAATAACGGGAATAACTTCAGAGTTTGAGGCGTTGCCGATAGATAAGCCGGAAGCGGAATAAAGGCAGGTTTTAGGTTTCTAATCAAATCCCAATGTCTAATCCAAATTTCTTAAACCTATAACCTAACACCTACAACCTAAAACCTTCCGCATATTGCATTTAACCCGCGAATATGTAAAATGTAATAATTATGGAATTTGCGGTTATAAAAACAGGCGGGAAGCAATACAAAGTCTCCGTGGGCGACTCTGTCAATATTGAGAAGATGCGCGGAGAATTCAAAGAGGGTGACAAAATCACTTTTGATAAAGTCTTGCTTGTTGACAACGGCAAAGACACAACTACAATCGGGACGCCTTACATAGACGGAGCTAAAGTGGAAGCTGTGCTTGAAAAAATCGGCAGAGCGAAGAAGGTTATAGTGATAAAATACAAGCAAAAAAGCAGATATTTCAAAAAGAACGGGCATAGACAGCCTTTCTTCAAAGTAAAAATAGCGGCTATCGTGTAAATTATAGAATTTGAATTTCCTCGATATTCTAATGGGAAAAAAGAAAATCTTCATACTTCTTGGACATCCGGACAAAGAAACAAAATCGGGTTATTTTGCTGACAGCTACGAAAAAGGCGCGAAAGAAGCGGGTTACGAAGTAAAAAGGGTAAATATCGGCGACTTGAAATTTGATCCGATTCTCCGCAAAGGATATAAAGAAATACAAGGGCTTGAACCCGATCTCGTGATGGTTCAAGACAATATAAAATGGGCTGATCATTTCGTAATTTTTTATCCAAGCTGGTGGTCTACGATGCCGGCAATTCTCAAAGGAATGTTTGATAGAATGTGGCTTCCGTGTTTCGCTTTCAATTTCAATAAAAAAGGTTTCGGCTGGAAAAAACATCTCAAAGGGAGATCGGCGCTAGTGGCGGTTTCTTCCGACTCTCATCCCTTCATCGCGCGGATTCTTATGGGTGATTCCACCAATGAAATAAAGAAAGGCATCCTTAAATTCGCCGGATTTTCACCGGTCCGGATTTTAAAAGTCGGACCTCTTAAAAACATTTCGCAAGAGAAAAAAGAGAAGTGGGCAAAAAAGCTTTTTGAATTAGGCAAAAAAGGAGTCTAGAGTAGTTGAAAGTTCATCAAGTTTGTAAAGTCTATAAAGTAGAGATGGGGGAGTCGGAAGTTAAGAGCGAGCATTCTCTTTTTAAAAGACTTGCGCAGGAAATTAGAAAATAACAACTTTCTTAAGTTGATTATTTTATTGATTGACGAGCAGAGAAATCCGTCAGCTGACGGATATTCGTGCTTTTAAAAAGAGAATGTGAGCGATCTCTCATTCTTTGCGCAGGGGCGCTTTTTTAATTATCTCAATTATTTCATCGTCTGAATCTACTATTTTATATAGATCCATATCATCTTCGTCAATAGCACTTATCTCTTTGAAGAGAGTTTCTCTGATGAATTCATCAACTTTGTCCCAGTGCTTCTTGCCGACCAAAACAATCGGAACTTTCGGTATCTTTTTTGTTTGGACGAGGGTTACTATTTCAAATAATTCGTCCATAGTTCCAAATCCTCCGGGGAAAAACAGGTAAGTCTCGGCGGAAAATGAGAGCATTACTTTTCTGCTGAAGAAAAAGCTGAATTCTCTGAAATTGGTCAAATATTTATTTGCCGGAAATTCTTCAGGAAGTTTGATTATAAGACCCAATGAGTCGCCGCCGGCCTCGAAGGCTCCTTTGTTGGCGGCCTCCATAATTCCGGGGCCGCCTCCGCTCACAACCGCGTAATTGAGCTCCTTTACTATTCTTGCGGAAAGTTCGGCGGCTCGCTTAAAATATTCGTTGTCTTCCGTAAATCTTGAGGAACCGAAAAAAGTCACGGATCTGGGATATTTCTTAATTAATTCAAAACCAGACTCAAACTCGCCATTTATCACAACCATTCTTTTTTTTATCGCTTCTTCAACTTTCTGGAGCGTAAGAGGAAGTTCCGCTTCACAGCATAGCTTTCGGTACTGGCTGATTTTTGATCCATTTTCTTTCATAAATTTTATTTGCCCTTATGTATAAATATTATGCTATATATTAGCAGTTTTTTATTTTTTTGCATATTTGCGAAAAAAGGTGTGCGGATAAATATTATGTGATACAATTTCGGAAACGGGTTTGGTATGTATATTTATTTTTATTAGATAATAGTTTTATGCAATTATAAATATGAAAAAAAGAAATGAAATAATAGCGGTAGCCGTTGCTTTGGCGGCGGTGGGAGTATTATTTTTCTGGGGCAAAGGTTTTACAAATAAGATTAATCCTAACGATAACAATAAAATGCAAGATGAAAATATTGTCGGCGATGGGGCGAAAGCGGGCGATGTGGTGACTATTCATTACACGGGCACTTTGGAAAACGGGACTAAGTTTGACAGCTCGCTTGACAGAGGCCAGCCGTTTGAATTTACGCTCGGCGTGGGGCAAGTTATCAAAGGATTTGATAATGGCATACTCGGAATGAAAATCGGAGAGAAGAAAACAATCGTGATCAACCCTGAAGACGGATACGGCAGCGCCGCGGTCGGTTCAATTCCCCCGAACTCCACTCTTATTTTTGATGTTGAGCTGTTGGGTATCGCGCCGGAGAAAAATTAGGACTTGGATGTTTAGCGAACTTATTCGTTCTAAACTTTGGTTTAATAAAACTTTGAATTGTGAAATACTATTTTCTGTCATTCCCGTGAATACGGGAATCCAGATTTAATCAAGGTTGAACTGAATTCCCGCTTGTGCGGGGATGACATAGTAAGAAAAATGTCCGCCATTAAATTCAAAATCGAAAAAAGGCTCAAGGGGAAATTGGGCAGAGCCGGTGTTTTGGAGACTCCAAACGGGTCAATTCAAACGCCGGCTTTTGTCGTTGTGGGGACTAAAGCGACCGTGAAGGCTCTGACGCCGGAACAAGTGAAAGATTTGGGAACTCAAGTTGTTCTTGCGAATACTTACCATCTCTATCTTCAGCCAGGCGACGAGATTGTAGCGGAGGCTGGCGGATTGCGCAAATTTATGAATTGGCAAGGACCGACAATGACGGACTCCGGCGGTTTTCAAGTGTTTTCTCTAGGAGCCGCATATGGTAAAGAAATTTCCAAAGTGGTGAAAATTACCGACCCATCGCTTATGATTCCCGAACGGTTTGACGATTCCGACGCGCCGTGTCTGGCAAAAATCGGACAAGACGGTGTGTCTTTCAAATCGCATTTGGACGGTTCGGTTCACTACATCACTCCGGAGAAATCAATCCAGATTCAGCACAATCTTGGCGCCGATATGATTTTCGCCTTTGACGAATGCACATCGCCCGCGGAAGATATCCGCTATCAGACAGAGGCGCTTGATCGGACGCATAGATGGGCGAAAAGAAGTCTGGAAGAACACATTAGACTGAATAAAGAAAATAAAATCGCTCTCTTTGGAATCGTGCAAGGCGGAAGGGAAGAAGATTTGAGAAAAAAATCCGCCAAGTCTCTGTCGGAGATGGAAGTTAATGGCGAAGGCTTTGATGGGTTCGGCATCGGCGGATCTTTCGCCAAAGAGGATATGTCTACCGCCGTAAAATGGGTCAATGAAATTTTGCCCGAAGAGAAACCAAGACATCTGCTCGGCATCGGCGAGCCGGAAGACTTATTTATGGGAATAGAAAACGGCGTTGACCTTTTTGACTGCGTAGCTCCGACGAGAATCGCCAGAAATGGCTCGCTTTATACAGGGATAGGAAACATCAATATCTTAAATTCCAAATTCATCTCCGATTTTTCAAAAATTGATGAAGATTGCCATTGCTACACCTGCCAGAATTACACTAGAGCCTATCTCGCGCATCTTTTCAGAGGCAAAGAAATTCTAGCGAACACTTTGGCATCAATTCATAATCTATATTTCATAGTGAGCCTAGTAAAAAAAATCCGCCAGTCAATTTTGGACGATAATTTTGCGGATTTTAAAACGGACTTTTTAATGCGATATAAATAATCTTTGGACATTCGATATCTAAGTTTTTGCACAGCATCTTTACAAAATAGATAAGCTATGCTTAAGTTAAGAAATAAATATGAATAAATATTACAAACAAATAAATAATAGGTCAATTTCCCAGGCGAATCTGGGTATTATAGGTCTTTATCTAAAAACGAATATGTTTTCGTCTAGCCGTGGTAATTTTATGATTAACTTTTTCTAAATTTTTGAAAAAATCTCATCTTAAAATAATCTCGGCTGAACAAAAGCTGAGATTTTGTTTGGTAAAATAATTGTACTTTTAAAATTCTATAAACTTTTTAAGGAAAGGATTTAGTTTATGAGTAGAAGAGATAAGGTTGTTTTTTTGGCTGGCAATAAGATCAATCTTAGGCCGCTATTAAAAAGCGATGCTGGCAAGTTATCGAGATGGATAAATGATCCCGAAGTAACTCAGTATCTTTCTGTGTATTTACCAATGTACGAAAAAGAGGAGATTGACTGGATAGAAAATCTCTCTAAATGCAAGCCTAATGATATTGTTTTGGGGATTGAAACCATCGCAGGCATTTTAATTGGAACAATAGGTCTTCATGGGACAAACTGGAAAGACAGAGCAACTAATCTTGGTATCTCTATTGGTGAGAAAAAGTATTGGGGAAAATGTTGCGGAACAGAGGCTGTATCGTTAATTATAGGTTATGCGTTTGAAACCCTGAATTTGCACAAAGTCTGTTTATCCGTTTTTGGTCACAATGAGCGAGCAATAAGATGTTACAAAAGATGCGGTTTTAAAACGGAGGGTTGCAGAAAAAAACAAATCTTCAAAAACGGTCGCTATGCAGATGAAATCTTAATGGCTGTATTTAAGGTCAACAAAAAAACAGAAAGGAGATCAAAATGGATAAAACAATAATGTTAAGACCTCATCATTTTGGAGAAATATACGAGATTTTTGCAGGGTGGTTGTCCACGAAGTCAAGCGAAAAATACATCGATAGTTTGATTAAGAGAAAAATTGATTTTTTTGTTTCAAGCACAAATTATCCCCAGGAAACAATAAATAAACTAAAAGATATCCTTTTGAATTTTTTTTCCAATGATGACATTCTTGTCGTTTTCAAAAAGGGACCGGACAGCATATGTAATTCCGGATGCTTATTGTTTAATAAGGAATCGATTGCTAGTGCTGACAGCGAGTGTGTTAAAATCGCTAAAATGATGACCATTGCTGAACTTTGTGAAAAAGAAAACCCCAAAGAAGATGTTTTAATGGAAGAAATTTTTGAGATAGAGATAGGAAAAAAATACAGAAAGGAAGAATTAAAGTCTAAGATGATTCACGTCTTTCAGAAGTATAGAAAAATCTATTGGAAACGTTTAATTAGTGAAAATTAATTTTGCCTCATAAGCAAGATAAGAGTGCTGGTATTGAGAGTTCACTCGTGTATTAAATTGCACGGTGAACTCTTTTTTAATTGTAATTTTTCTAATATGTAAAATATTTGGACATCAGATGTCCAAGTTTATTGTCTATTTACAAAGACGGCGGTATAGTGTGAATCATGCAAAAATTTAGACTTAAATCCGAATTCAAGCCGGCGGGAGATCAGCCGAAGGCGATTGAATCTTTGGTGAGCGGACTTAAAAAGGGTATGCGTCATCAGACACTTCTCGGGGTCACCGGCTCGGGAAAGACTTTTACCGTTGCCAATGTTATTGAGAAAATTCAGAAGCCGACTTTGGTAATTGCTCACAATAAGACTTTAGCGGCTCAACTCGCGCAGGAGTATCGGGATTTTTTCCCGAATAATGCCGTGCATTATTTTGTTTCTTATTATGATTACTATCAGCCGGAGGCCTATATGCCGATTACCGATACTTATATAGAAAAAGAGGCGATGATAAATGAAGAGATTGACCGCCTCCGCCACGCTTCCACGCAAGCGCTTCTGACTCGCCAAGATGTTATCATTGTCGCTTCGGTGTCTTGCATTTACGGGCTCGGTTCTCCCGAAGAATACGAGAAAGTGAATATGAAGATTGAGAAAGGAATGAAGATAAGCCGAAATGAATTTATAAGGTCGCTTGTCGCGATTTTCTACGAAAGGACGAATGCCGATCTTTCTCCCGGAATGTTTCGGGCGATAGGCAACGCGATTGAAATAATGCCGGTTGATGAAAGAGTGATTTGTCGGATTGAAATTTCGGGTGAAAATATTGAGAATGTCAAAAAGATTGACGCGGTGTCCAGAAGTTTTATCAGAGATATTGACATTTTCTATCTTTTCCCAGCCAAGCATTTCATCACATCTGAAGACCAAAAGAAAAAAGCGATTAAGAGCATAAAGACTGAAGCTGGGGAAAGGGTCAAGGAATTGGAAGCGGAAGGTAAGAATCTTGAAGCGGAAAGACTAAAAAGAAGAACGAATTACGATTTGGCTCTCATAAGAGAAGTCGGATATTGCAATGGTATAGAAAATTATTCAAGGCATTTTTCGGGACGAGCGCAGGGTGAAGCGCCAGACACTTTAATCTCCTATTTTCCGCGGGCTACTCCGCATGGAAATGCGAACGCCCAAGGAAGCGCTGACTTTCTAACTATAATAGATGAATCCCATGTGACCGTTCCGCAAATCGGTGGAATGTATGCGGGCGACGCTTCAAGGAAAAAAACCTTGATTGAACACGGTTTCAGGTTGCCGTCCGCGGCGGACAACAGACCTCTCAAGTTTAATGAATTTGAAGAGAGAATCGGACAAGTGATTTACACTTCCGCGACTCCTGCCGAGTATGAATTCAAAGTAAGCGGGCAGGTGGTGGAACAGGTCATTAGGCCGACGGGGCTTATTGATCCTATGGTGGAAGTGAGGCCGATAACGGGAAGCGGTGATAAAAACCCCCACACCTTGACTGCAAAGTATAATATTCTGCGACAAAAAAAAGATAAGCAATCCCAAGTCAATAATATAAAGTATTCTACGCAAGGTGAAGGGGTAAATTACAAAGGTCAGATTGCCGACTTCATCGCCGAAACAGAGAAAGCGGTGAAGCGAGGCAATAGAGTGATTGCCACCACGCTGACGAAAAAAATGGCGGAAGACTTGAGTGAATTTCTTAAAGAAAAAGGAGTGAAAGCGGAGTATCTCCACAGCGACATAAAGACCATAGACAGGATTGAACTATTGACTGAATTTAGAAAAGGGAAGTTTGACTGTATTGTCGGGGTTAATCTTTTGCGAGAAGGATTGGATTTGCCGGAGGTGTCGTTCATAGGAATACTTGATGCGGACAAAGAAGGATTCTTGCGTTCCGAAACTTCGCTCATTCAAACTATCGGCCGCGCCGCGAGAAATGTGGAAGGAAGGGTAATTTTGTACGCCGACAATATTACAGGTTCAATGGAAAAGGCGATAGGCGAGACCGAAAGAAGAAGAGAGATTCAGCTTGAATACAATAAGAAGCACAACATCACGCCGAAAACCATAATCAAGAAAATACACAGCATCACCGACGAAATGGAGAGCCGACACCAGAAGACCGTAAAAACGCTTCTTGAGATTGATAAAAAATTATACGAAAAAAATCCGACAAAATTGATTAAGGAAAAAACCAAGCAGATGAATGATGCCGTGAAAATTCTGGATTTCGAGACTGCTGCAATCATCAGGGATGAAATCGTGGCAATTACAAAAGAACTGGAATCAAAAAAATGAACATTATAATCTAAAAAGACGAAGTCCCGTAAATGTCTTCGTGTTGCGGGGATGAAACTGCCGCAATAATAAGAGATGAAATAAAGGAGTTGGAGAATGACTCTAATAAATAAAAAAATCCTGTGCTTACTTTGCCCGCTTGAGCATTTCAACACAGAATTTATATGAAAGTTTTACTGATTATATCCTTGAGACATCAATCAGTTTCTTGCAATACGACATTTGTCTCGTAACATATTTTCTGTACTCTTTTCTTTTATCAATCGAATCATCATCTAATATGTGTTCTGCGAATTGGCTAGGATTTTTATTAGAAATTTCTTTTACTTCAAGATTTCTATGGTTTATAATTTGTCCCCCAATGTGAACCTTTCTGAAATCACTTGGTAAATATTCCAAATCAAAGTCTTTCAATTTTTCATAAAAAATTTCCATCCTTAAGAAAGACTCTACTATAACAATGTCCCTTTCTTCATTTGGAATGTCAAGATAGAATTTTTCATCAAGTTCATTAAACATTTCCATAATTTTTCGAACTACCAATTCCATCACTTCTTCCTTCAGATTTAAAATTTGAACAGGCATTTTAATCCTCCTTCTGCTTACGCATTCAATTTTAACGAAGAGGCAAAAAACGCTTTTTACCCCTAACTTATTCTCATCAAAGATTATAACCTTATTGTGATTTTGTCAACGCCGTGATAAGCTTGGCTATAAAATTTTATGGACAAAAAAGAAGATAAAATCATAGTCAAAGGGGCGAGGACGCATAATTTGAAGAATATTACGGTGGAGATGCCGCGCAATAAGATGGTGGTTTTTACTGGGCTTTCCGGATCGGGGAAGTCGTCTCTCGCGTTTGATACTATTTTCGCCGAAGGACAGCGCCGATATGTGGAATCACTCTCTTCTTACGCCCGCCAATTCATTCGCCAGATGCAGAAGCCGGATGTGGATGAAATAATCGGACTCTCGCCGGCGATTTCTATTGACCAGAAATCAAGGTCCAACAATCCGCGTTCAACTGTAGCGACTATTACGGAAATCTACGATTATATGAGGGTTCTTTTCGCGCGCATCGGAAGACCTCATTGCCTCATTTGCAATAGAGAAATTAAAAAACTGTCCAACGAGGAAATACTTGAGACGATTATTGAAACAGTGTCGTCAATTGACCTTTCCAAGAAGAGCAAAAAAGTGATGGGGGTGGATATTAACGGCGAGAAAATAAAAATTTTTTCGCCTGTCGTTGTGGGCAGAAAGGGAGAATACTATCAGCTACTTTACGATTTGCTCGCGAAAGGCTATGAGACAGTGATGATTGACGGGCAGATTAAAAAACTCCGCGATCAGATAATTCTCACCAAAACCAAAAAGCATAATATAGATGTTCTGGTGGACGAATTCTTCTTGAGCGAATTTGATTTGTCCAAAGAAAACACTCGCGAAAGATTATCCGAAGCGATTGAAAAAGCGATAGAAGAATCGGGCGGGTTTCTGAAAATCGTCACGGCGGAAAGCGAGAAAATGATGTCGGTGAAATTTATGTGCCCTTATGACGGATATTCTTATCCTGAAGTCGAGCCGCGTCTTTTCTCCTTTAATTCTCCTTATGGGGCGTGTCATGAATGCAAAGGATTGGGAACAAGACACTTTTTCGGCGAGGAGCCTTGTCCGGTGTGCCACGGCGCGCGGCTTCGAGAAGAGGCGCTTCATGTCCTTCTTGGAGGGGTGAATATAGTGGAATTGGCGGGGAAGTCAATCGCCGATTCCAAAAAATTTTTTGATACTGTGAAGCTGACCGATCGGGAGAAAAATATTTCCAAAGTGGTGATGAAAGAAATACAGGCCAGACTTCAGTTTATGATTGATGTCGGCATTGAATACTTGTCGCTTGATAGAAGAGCGCACACTCTCTCCGGCGGAGAAGCTCAGAGAATTCGTCTGGCATCCCAGCTTGGCTCGGGACTCGTGGGAGCCTTGTATGTCTTGGACGAGCCGACTATCGGACTTCACCCGAGAGATAATGACCGTCTTATAAAAACTCTTTTGAATTTGAGAGACATCGGCAACACTATCCTCGTCGTTGAGCACGACGAGGATACGATTTATTCTTCTGACTATATCGTAGACATAGGTCATGGCGCGGGAGTCCATGGCGGAAATGTCGTAGTGTCCGGATATTTGGATAAGCTTTTGACGGAAAAGAAGAATTCATCCGGTTCAATAACACTGGATTATCTAAGAGGTGAAAAAGTCATTGATTTTCCGGAAAAAAGAAGGACATCGGAAAAAGGTGAAATCAAAATAAGGGGAGGAAAAATTTTCAACATAAAAAATTTGAATGCTGACTTGCCGCTCGGAAAACTCGTCTGTATCACTGGAGTTTCCGGCTCGGGCAAGTCCTCTTTCATCTATGAAATTTTGCATAAGAATCTCCAAGCCCGTCTTGAAAGAAGATACAGGACGAATGAGGTGTTTAATTGCAAATCATTTACCGGCTCGGAATATTTAAGTCGCACTATTATGATTGACCAGTCAGCAATAGGAAGGACTCCACGCTCAAATCCTGCGACTTACACCGGCGCTTTCACTTTCATAAGAGATATGTTCGCGGCTACGAGCGAAGCGAAAGCCAGAGGGTGGAGAGCTAATAGATTTTCTTTCAATGTCAAAGGCGGGCGATGCGAGACTTGCCAAGGAAACGGAATGATTGAAGTGGAAATGCATTTCTTGCCGACCGTCTATGTGTCGTGCGATGTCTGCGGAGGTAAGCGGTTTATGAAAGAAACGCTAGAGGTAAAATTCAAGAAAAAAAGCATCTATGATGTCCTTCAAATGACTGTGGAAGAAGCGCTGGAATTTTTTGAAGATATTCCGGCAATTTCTGACAGACTGAAAAGTCTGAACGATGTCGGGCTTGGCTATTTGGAATTGGGGCAATCGGCGACGACACTCTCCGGCGGGGAAGCGCAAAGAGTGAAAATTTCTTCCGAGCTTTATCGCGCCGGCCTGCAGAGGACAATATATCTTTTGGATGAGCCAACCATCGGACTTCATTATGAAGATGTGAAAAAATTGATTGAGATACTTGAGAAGTTGGTTCATAAAGGCAATACTGTGGTCGTCATTGAGCATAATATGGACTTGGTCAAAAACGCCGATTATGTGCTTGACTTCGGTCCCGAGGGCGGTTCGGGTGGCGGGGAGGTGGTAGCCAAAGGAACACCGGAAGAAATCGCTAATTCTACAAAATCTCATACGGCTAAATATTTGAGAAAGGCGCTGAAAAGGAAATAATTATTTTTTATAATGATTCCAATCAATCAAACTAAAAAACTTCCTGACGCGGCGGGGGTGTATTTATTCAAGAAGGGAAAAGAAATACTTTACATAGGGAAAGCTACTTCGCTCAGAGACAGAGTGAGGAGTTATTTCAGTGCGGATTTGGCAAACACAAGAGGTCAATTTATCGTGGATATGGTCGGCAAAGCGGAAAAGATTGATTATTTCAAAACTGATTCCGTCTTGGAGGCGATTATTCTTGAATCCAATCTCATAAAAAAATACCAGCCGAAATACAATACCAAAGAGAAAGACGATAAAAGCTACAATTATGTCATCATTACCAAAGAAGATTTTCCTCGCGTCTTGCTTATTCGCGGGAGGGAGCTTGAAGCTAAAGTCGGCGGGGTTCACGAATTAAACATAAAATACAAATTCGGTCCGTATCCGAACGGGTCGGCTATAAAAGAAGGATTGAAAATAATAAGAAAAATTTTTCCTTTCAGAGACAAGTGCAATCCTTCCAAGGGGAGTCCTTGGAAACCGTGTTTCAACAGACAGATAGGTCTTTGTCCGGGAGTCTGCTCGGGTGAAATATCAAAGACCGATTATGCTGACACAATTCGCAATATCAAAATGTTTTTTGAAGGGAAAAAGAAAAATCTTATTAAAAAACTTGAACGACAGATGAAAGAATTCGCCAAGAATCGGGAGTTTGAGAAAGCCGGCAAAGTCAAGAAAACATTATTCGCCTTGAATCACATCCAAGATGTCGCATTGATAAAAAAGTCGGAAGAGGAAATCGTTGAAAATGTTTTCAGTCGCGGGGCAGTTTTCAGAATGGAAGCGTTTGATGTCGCTCACATAAGCGGGACAAATACGGTCGGGGCGATGGTTGTTTCGGAAAATGGCGAGCTGAAAAAATCGGATTATCGCAAGTTTAAAATAAGGGGCGTTAAAATTCCCAATGACACCGCCACTCTTAAAGAAATCTTGGAAAGAAGATTAAAGCACAAAGAATGGCGTTTGCCCGATGTAATTGTTTATGATGGTGGAATCGCCCATAGAAACGCCGTTCTGGAAATTTTTAAAAAAGATTTGGGTGAAAATCACGGAATGAAAATTATCGGAGTAGTTAAAGACGAAAGGCACAAGCCGAAGAAGATAATCGGCGAGGCAGAAATAATCAAAAAACACAAAAAACAAATACTCCTCTTAAACAGCGAAGCGCACCGCTTCGCGATCAGTTTCCACAGACAGTTGAGAAATTTGAATCGTTAAATAAATCAATTTTTATCTACCCTCAATTTCCCATCCGCTTACGGCAGGATTCATAATCCGTCAAAAACATATCTCTAATTCGCGCGAATGGTAGAATAGATTTGTATTCAGTATAATGTTGATTATGAAAGAAAAAGAATTGGAAAAAATTTTGAAAGCGCTTGCAAACAAATGCCGCCTTTCTATTTTGAAATATCTCAAATCTGAAGGTTCGGCTTCGGTTGGAGATATTGCGAGTGAAATCAAGCTTTCGTTCAAGGCGACCTCCAAGCATTTGATGATTCTTTCGCATGCCGATATTGTGGAAAAAGAACAAGTCAGTCTGACTATGATATAAAGCCTGTCAAAAGAAAATCATCCTATTGTTAAAAAATTGTTTGAGTTGCTCTAGTCTCTAATTCGCGCGAATAGGCGAATAGTATGAAAATAATTGGATAGTGATCGTGGCGGGCGAATGGGACTTTGCGCGCAAGACTGTCGGCGATGTGTCAGCGGTGGGGGCAGTCTATGCGTTAAAATTTTACAAGCTCTTAATTTATGTTAAATTGAAGCCTATGAAATACGAAGAAGCGAAAAAACTTTTAGATATTTACGGTGAAGCGTGGTTGAAACAAGATCCGGAACTTATTCTTACAATTTTTACTCCTGACGCCGTTTACGATGATTCTAAAGAACCGGAAAATCATGGACATAATGAAATCAGATATTATTGGGTCAATAAAGTCATCGGCGAACAAAAAGATATTAAATTTAAATTGCTTAATGTGTGGACGGATAGGAATGAAGTTATCGCTGAATGGGATGCCGAGTTTGTTGATATAAAAAGAAATTTGCGCGTACAGATGCGAGAAATCGGGATTTTTACGACCAAGGACGGAAAATTCAGCTCGTTGCGCGAATATTATAAAACAACAAAAACACCTCTTTAACCTTTCATTCCGATTTTTTTCAGTGTATCATATGATTATATTTACCTTGAATCACTAAACTCCGTTATGAGCGGAAACTTGCGGAGCGCGGCTGGCGAGGAGAGAGCAATCCGTCAGCCGACGGATATGTGTGTTCCGCGAATAATGGAGTTTCGTGATTCACAATATTTATTTATGATTGAACTAAAAGATATAGAAAAACTGGCGGAGCTTTCAAGAATCAATGTTTCCGGCGAGGAGAAGCAGGCATTCCTTAAGGACATAGAATCTATTTTAAATTATGTTGACCAGATTAAAACGGTCGCCGGGGAAGCGGATATGACAATGTCGCGTCAAGAAACGGAGCTTGCAAATGTTTTCAGAGAAGATAAGGATTGCCGCGATTTAGGGCGATTTACTGAAGCTCTCATTGAATCCGCGCCGGAAAAAGAGAATGGATACATAAAGGTCAAAAAAATCCTGTGAATTATATTCTTCACTACAACCTAAACCATGATGATTAATCTAAAAAATCTCACCATCAGCAAAGCCCGTGGCCATCTTATAAAAGGCGATTTTAAGGCCGTTGAACTTGCCCAAAGTTATTTGGACAGGATAGAAGAAACCGACCAAGACATAAATGCTTATCTTGAAATATTTTCCGATGTTTTGAGCCAGGCCGAATCAGCGGATAGAAAAATCGCCAAGAAAGAAGGAGGGTTATTGTCCGGAATACCGCTTGCTATCAAGGATAATATTCTGATTAAAGGCAGAAAATGCTCCGCGTCGTCAAAGATACTGGCTGATTATGTCGCGCCATATGATTCTACCGTGGCGAGAAAATTAAAAGACACTGGAGCCGTATTTTTAGGCAGGACCAATATGGATGAATTCGCTATGGGCGGTTCAACCGAAAATTCCGCTTTTGGTCCAACCAAAAATCCGCACGATCTTTCGCGCGTTCCCGGCGGTTCATCTGGCGGAAGCGCGGCGGCGGTCGCTTCAGGTGAAGCTCTGGCTTCTCTTGGTTCCGATACCGGAGGGTCGGTGAGACAGCCGGCGAGTTTCTGCGGAGTTGTCGGACTCAAGCCCACATACGGGTCCGTGTCCAGATACGGACTAATAGCTATGGGCTCGTCTCTTGATCAGATAGGTCCGATAACAAAGACTGCCGCTGACGCGGAAATTATCTTCAATGCCATAAAAGGAAAAGATATTATGGATAGCACGACAATTGAAACAGCCGACTTGAAAACGGCTGATTCAAAAAATATCAGAATAGGAGTTCCGACCGGCTTTGTGGAAAATGAAGGAATAGACGAAGCCGTGCTTAAAAATTTCAACGATTCGCTGGAAAAATTCAAATCAATGGGATATGAAGTGAAGGATATAAATTTGCCGAATGTGAAATATTCTCTGGCCGTCTATTACACGATTATGCCAGCCGAAGTGTCTTCAAATATGGCGCGTTTTGACGGAATGAGATATGGTCTTCATATTTCCGGCAAAAATTTGATTGACGATTATTTTTTGACCAGAGAAGCCGGATTGGGCAAGGAGGTTAGAAGGAGAATAATTTTAGGGGCTTATGTGCTTTCTTCTGGCTATTATGATGCTTATTACAACAAGGCTAATTTTGTCAGGACTCTGATAAAAAATGATTACGCTGAGGCTTTTAGAAATGTTGACATAATCGCGACTCCAACCGCGCCTTCTCCGGCTTTCAAAATTGGAGAGAAATCCGATAATCCGCTTGAGATGTATCTTTCGGATATGTTTACGACTCCGGCAAACATTGCCGGAATTCCGGCTATCTCTCTGCCGTCGGGATTTAAAGCCGGCGCCAAAAATCTTCCCTTGGGAATACAGTTGATGTCAAATTACGGCAGGGAAGACATTCTGTTTGGGGCCGGGAAAGATTTCTTAGGCGAATAATATTAATTTTTTATGATTGACCCTCTTCATTCTTACGATCCGTTTGACATACTGAATCTCATTTATGAGCTTATTCGGTATCTCATAACCGGACAAGGTTCGTCCTTTTTGTCCGATTACTTCTTGGGTTTTTATGGAAGGTACGGATATTTTTTGATTCTTTCTTCTCTTTTCTTGTCATCGGTTCTTGTCATTTTTATCGCGTATGTCATCTTTCGCGTCCACGGAGTTTATTCCAAACAAAGAAAATCATTGAAGCCGGTTCAAAGCACAGAAGAGGAAAAGGAAGAAGCCGTCAAAAATGAAAAGTGGAAAATAATCGCGGAGCATATTGAATCCGAAAATCCTAACGATTGGAGGCTGGCCATTCTTGAAGCCGATATTGCCTTGGGCGAGATGCTGGACAAGTCTGGATATCGCGGTGAGGGCATAGGAGAACAATTGAAGAGCGCCGACAAAAGCGATTTCACTACGATAGATGACGCGTGGGAGGCGCACAAGATCAGAAATTCAATCGCTCATGAAGGAGCAAGCTTTATGATCACCGAAAGGGAAGCGAAGCGGGTGATAGGATTGTATAAAAAAGTTTTTGAAGAGTTTGATTACATCTGACCGGCTGCGAGTTGTCCACAAAAACTTGCGCGAATATTTTTTTGTTATGGTAAAATAAATTCAAATGTGGTCGATTTTTAAAATTATAAATATAATCAATGGGGAAATAGTTTCTTAGCTTGTAGATTTTTGAAGAAGAAAAAATATCAGATTCTTCCTACAACCTACAACCTAACACCTACAACCTAATTAAAAACTATGGCAAGCAAGAAAAGAAAAGTTTCCAAATCTCCTTCAAGAAAGCTTAAGGTAAAATCCGTTAAAGGGAAGAAAAAATCTAAATCTTCAAAAGGGAAAAGCAAGAGAAGAAGATAAGCTCGTATTGCGGAAAAAGATTTTGCTAAAAACATTGCGTCTTAGACGCAATGTTTTTGCGTTCCATTCACCTTAAGTCAAAGGACATTTTTTCTGTTATTCCCGTCTCGAAGCAAGATTCGGGATAAATTCCGGCGGGAAACCGGATTCAATCATTTTTGATCAGAATTTCGCAAGCGAAATTCTGTGGGTATCTGATACCCACAGAATTTAATTTGAAATATGCTCAGATTTACCCGACGAACTTCCGGCCACGAAGCCTGTCGTCCAGCAGAGCTGAAGGCTGTAGCCGCCCGAAGGGCGGTCTATGTTCAAGATGTCGCCCGCGAGATAAAGGTTTGGAAAAAGGCGGGAGCTCATTGTTTTGAAATCAATTTCGCGAAGTGAAACCCCGCCACTTGAGACGATGGCTTTTTCCGCGCCGAGCAATTTGTCGGCGCGAATCGGAATATTTTTCAAAATATTCACGAGCGCCAGTCTTTCTTCGCGGGTGATGCTGTTGCACTCCGTGTCGGGATTGATTTTTGACATTTCCACTATCGCCGAAGCGAGCCCCGCCGCGAGCGGAGCGAGCGCGTGAAGAGCGTTCTTAAATTTTTTACTGTGATTTTCTTTGAATAATTCTTGAAGTTTGAGGTTAAGCGCGCCGTGATTTTCCGATGGGAATAAATCAAGCGAAATTATGACCTCTCCGTATTTCAAAAGTTCTCCGATACTCCTGCTCATATTGAGAATTGCCGGACCGCTTAGTCCGAAGTGCGTAAAAATTATTTTTCCTTTGTTTGTTTCTTGCTTCGCGTCGTTTTGGAAAGTGGCGATTTTGACATTAGCAAGACTTAATCCGGCGAGTTTCTTGACCCAATCGTCTTTTACTGCGATCGGGACAAGTGAAGGTGCTGGTTCAATCACGGCGTGACCGATTTTCCGAAGCCATGCGAAGCCGTCGCCGGTTGAGCCGGTTTCCGGACGGGAAGTTCCGCCTGTCGCGATTATGACTTTGCGCGCCAAAATTTCTTTCCCGTCTTTTACTTTGATCACGCATACTTTGTCATCCCCGTGAAGACGGGGATCCAGACTCGCATTGATTAAATCCAGATTCCCGCCTGCGTGGGGATGACAATTCGAGTTAATGTCCATCAAAATATCAACAACAGGAGAATTTAAAATAATTTCCACTTTATTTTTCTTAAGATATTTCAAGAGCGCGTCAAAAACAGTTTTGGCATTGCCACTCACGGGGAACACCCTTTGCTCATTTTCAATTTTTGTTTCAACTCCGCATTTGTGAAAAAATTCCAATGTCTCTTTGACGCTGAACTGTGAAAAAGCGGAAAATAGAAATTTTCCGCCATTTTTGAATTTTTCCAGAAATTTTCGCGTGTCAAATTCAGCATTGGTAAGATTGCATCTGCCTCCGCCTGTGATAAGAAGCTTTTTTCCTAATGAGTCATTTTTTTCTATCAAAATAACTTTTGCTCCCAATTCCGCCGCCCTTCCCGCCGCCATCATCCCCGATGGCCCTCCGCCAACGACGGCAACATCATATATGATTTCGGTTTTCTTCATTTCGTCATATTATCACAAAGTAGCCTATTCCTCTAGTACGAAAAAACGGCTCTAAATAAGGATTTAACAGATATTTTGCCAAATTTGCTTGACAAATATATTATTTATGCTATTCTTTTAGTGTAAAAACGGTAAGATCAAAAACTGATAGAAAAGAAGAATCTTGAAAATTAAATTTATTTTCTGAAAATTTCTGGAAGGAGAAGGGAAAAGTGAAAGATTTAAAAAAAAGAATTATCGGGATAACGATAATGATTGTCTGCTCATTGCCATCGCTCTGGACTGCACGGGGTTCAGAGGTAATATCACCAGTACCAGTATCAGATAAGTCCGTTGGGGTAAAAAAATTTACAGAGAGAAGGGACGGAAAAGGGGAGAGATATTATTTTTATTGCCTGCAAACTGTGATAATTCAAAGTAAGCCTTTATTGTACTCAGGTGTAATTAAGGCTGATAAAGATGAAACTCCCGATCAAGTGTTCAAAAGGGTGCTAATGTCCAACGAAAAATCACTTCAACGCTGTGTAGTAATTATTCAATTTAGCAAGCTTGAATAAAGTAAGCAGAGTTTCTCTAGACGGCGAGAATTTAAAAAGGACTTTTTGATGTTATCAAAAAGTCCTTTCATTTTTATAAATCGAAGATTCGTTTAAAACCCAGTTTCAAGGTGAAATTTGACAAAATTAATTTTTTAATATATTATTGTTTTGTTATTAAAAAAGCAGGTTATTCTCATTCGTTTTTGTTTTTAGGGAATTTTTTCTAAATATACGGAATCGTTGAGACAAATGCAGTAAATATATGTATAGAAAAACATTCAATAGAAACACACAAAGTGGCGGACGGAGCCGTTTTGCTCCGCGGAAGAGATTTGAGCGCAAAGGGGCGCCGATTCACATATCTAAATTAGTGTGCAAGGCGGTAATTACCGAAGAAGCGGAGCATTTTACGCCCGAACATTCGTTCAGTGATTTTAAAATTGACGAAAGATTGAAAAGGATTGTCATAGCCAAAGGATATTCCGCACCGACTCCAATACAGGACAGGACTATTCCGCATATTTTGCATGGGCTTGATGTGGTTGGAATTGCAAACACTGGCACGGGAAAAACTGCCGCCTTTCTTCTTCCTCTTATAAATAAAGTTCTTTTGAATCCGAAGGAAAATGTCCTAATAATGGCACCGACTCGCGAGCTAGCTATCCAGATTGAAGAGGAGCTTAAAAGTTTTACGAAAGAACTCAAAATTTTTTCGGTTTGCTGTGTCGGAGGCGCCAATATAGGACGCCAGATTGCCGACCTTCGCTATCACAATAATTTTATCATCGGCACACCGGGAAGATTGAAAGATTTGATTCAAAGAAAAGTTTTAAGTCTCGCCGGGTTCAATACCGTTGTCTTGGACGAGGCTGACAGGATGCTTGATATGGGCTTCATCAATGATATGAGATTTATGATGGCGCAGATGCCGGCGAAAAGACACACTCTCTTTTTCTCCGCCACTATTTCCAAAGAGATTGAAGGCTTGATTAAAGAATTTCTCAATGAGCCGGTGCGGATTTCCGTGAAGACTCAGGACACTTCCAAGAATGTTGACCAAGATGTCGTGAAAGTTCAAAAAGGGAATAATAAGATTGATGTTTTGTCCCAACTTTTGGCGCAATCGGATTTTAGCAAGGTCCTTATTTTTGGACGCACCAAACACGGAGTGGAGAGACTTTCCAGAGATTTAGCCAGCAAAGGTTTCAAGGTTGACTCAATCCACGGCGACAAGAATCATTCCAGAAGGCAGAAGGCTTTGAGCTTGTTCAAGAGTCATCATGTCAATATTTTGGTAGCGACGGATGTCGCGGCTAGAGGATTGGATATTGCCGGAGTGAGCCATGTCATAAATTACGATATGCCGGCGACATACGAGGATTATGTCCATCGTATCGGCCGAACCGGCAGAGGAGATAAAAAGGGGAAAGCCCTGACATTTATCGAATAACGAATATGAAAAAAAATACACCAAAAAAATTTCAAAAAAGAGGCCCCGGAATTTGGGTGGAAAGACCGCGCCGATGCGAGATTCTAATATGCCCGTGCGGGAACAAATATCTTAAAACCAGAGAAGGGCAGACTGTCTGCATCAAATGCATCAATAAATTGAAAGAGAAAGAAGCCAAAAAAGTTACCAAGTAGAAAGTTGTTAAATTGTTTGAATCGCAAAACTTCGTTATACGCGGAACACGCGTAATTTTCTGCTGAAAATTCGCTCTGCCCCGCCCGCCTTCGCCCCAATGCGCTATGTATTGCGTACTGCAAAAAGATTATAATACAAATGTGGAACTTTATTAAGATTATCACTGTAATCACTCAGGCATTGGCGGGCAGGTCGCGCCGCCGCGCTCCGCAAGTTTCCGCTCATAACGGAGTTTTGTGATTCAAGAAAATTAAGCGAAAAATTTGATTTTTTGCCGTTCATGTATATAATACTGAAATGCTTAAATTAAATGTTGAAAATAGAGATAAAACGCAAAAAAACTTCGCTTTGAGAAAAGCGGGCAAAATGCCGGCTGTTTTCTATGGGAAAAAGGAGAAATCAACTCCCATAACCATTTCAAAATCGGAATTCAAGAAGGTTTGGAAAGAAGCCGGCGAGTCTTCCGTGATTGATCTTGTCGGGAAAGACATAGAGGCGGAAGCCTTAATTTACGATATTGACCGCGACCCTGTCACTGACGAGCCTCGCCACGCCGATTTTTATGTTTTTGAAAAAGGGAAAAAGATAGAGATTGCCGTTCCTCTTGAATTTATCGGCATCGCTCCGGCGGTGAAAGATATGGGCGGAACTTTGGTGAAAGTTTTGCATGAACTGGAGATTGAAGCTTTGCCAAAAGATTTGCCGCACAATATAAGAGTTGACATTTCTTCTCTTTTGAATTTTGACAGCCAGATTCTCGCCAAAGACATAAAATTGCCTCAAGGAGTTGTTTTGGTGACCAAGCTTGAAGAAGTGGTCGCGTCAGTGTACGAAACCAAAGAGGAAGTTGAGGAGGCCGCTCCCGTAGACCTAGCCAGCATAGAAGTTCAAAAGAAAGGAAAAGAAGCTAAAGAAGGCGAAGGAGCCGAAGCGGAAGATGGCGTGAAAGAAGAAGGGAAGAAATAACTACAAGTGAAAAACTGGGTTAATTTCTAATTCCTAATTCCTAATTTCTAATCAAATCTCAAAAATCAGAAAAAGTGAACCAATTGTTAATTTGGCAGTCTAAATTTGTTTTTTTATTGGGATTTCATTAGATCAATTAGAAATTAGTTATTAGAAATTGAAATAAGGTGCAAATTTCCACCTCATCATTATTATTGATAGAATGTTGGCAAGCGGTGAAATACCCGCTTTAGGATATTATTTATGTTCTTGTATAAAAAGACCAAAATTTGCTTGTTTTTACTCGGTTTATTTTTTGTTTTGATTTTCTTCGGCTACAATGACATTTCAACGGCGCAGACAACCAGCGATCCCGTTTCGGCAAAAGAGGAGGAACTTAAAAAAGAACTTGAAAATATTGAAAAGGAGATTTTGATTCAAAATGAGATACTCAAATCAAAACAAAGGGAATCTGTTTCCATTGAAAGAGACATCTCTATTTTAAACGCTAAGATTAAAGAAGCTCAACTCAATATAAAAGCCAAAAACATCAAAATTAGCGGTCTTTCCAAGGACATATCGGTTAAATCAAAAGATATAGAGAATCTTGAGAAGAAAATTAAAAAAGGGAAAGATTCAATAGGGGATCTTCTCCGCAAGTCTTATCAGATAGACGACACATCTCTCATAACAATGGCGTTAAGCGACAATGACTTATCGCAATTTTTTATAGACATAGATTCATTTGATTCAATCAAAAGATCGCTTCAGACTACTCTTGACGATGTGAGAGAGACAAAAGATGAGACTGAAAAGCAAAAGGAATCTTTAAGCGCGAGGAAAGACCAGGAGACTGATGCGAAAGTAGCCATAGAATCCGACAAGAGAAAGGTGGAGAAGAACGAAGGCGAGAAGAAGCAGCTTTTGAGCATTAACAAGCAACAGGAAAAAGCTTACAAAGAAATATTGAAAGAAAGGGAAGAAAAAGCGGCCCAAATAAGAACCGCCCTTTTTGATCTTCGCGATAGCGCAGCCATTCCTTTCGGCAAGGCGCTTGAATATGCCAATTTGGCGGCGACAAAGACAGGTGTAAGGCCGGCTTTTTTGCTAGCAATTTTGCAGCAAGAAAGCAATTTGGGGAAAAATGTCGGCACTTGCAATAGGGCGCAAGACACAAAAAAATGGCTTGATATTATGCCCGGTCCGACTGAATATCAAGTCTATCTGCAGAATAAAAAAAGTTGCAAAAAAGCAAAAACCGCCTGTTCTTCTCGTGATGACCGGACGCCATTTATTGATATTATGGCGAGTCTGGGCAGAAGCCCGGACAATACTCCTCTTTCTTGTCCTATCTCGTCGGCGGGTCCTTGGGGCGGCGCTATGGGACCGGCGCAGTTTATTCCTTCAACATGGCAATTGTTTAAAGAAAGAATAGCGAGCATAGTCGGCAAGCCTGTCCCAGACCCGTGGGAACCTAAAGATGCCATAATCGCTTCAGCCCTTTACCTTAGCGACTTGGGAGCCGATGGCGGAAGTTACAGCGCCCAAAAAAAAGCCGCTTGTAAATATTACGGATCGGGCGGAGCCTCGTGTTCTTACGGCAATCAGGTAATGGCTAAGGCGCAAAATATCCAGGAAACAATGATTGATATTTTACAAGGGAGTTAAAGAAGGTTGTGGGTAGTAGGTTATAGACGGTAGGTTTTTAGGAGAAGAAATTATTTAGAGATTTTTCTTATCTGCAACTCTTACCTACAACCTACTACCTAACACCTACAACCTATTTTCGCTTGCGCGATATTTTTTTTGTGTTATGTTTATCAAATATGAAAAAAGATATACACCCGAAATATTTTGATAAAGCGGAAGTTTCTTGCGCCTGTGGCGCTAAATATGATTTTGGCTCAACCAAAGAGAAAATCAGCATTGAAATTTGCGGTCATTGCCACCCCTTTTATACTGGAACTGAAAAGATGATGGACACAGCCGGCAGGGTAGAAAAATTCAAAGCCAGAAAGGCGGCGGCCGGGACAAAGAAGACAGCGAAGAAGAAATAACTTATTTCGCAAAATCACAAAGACTGAACACCTCGCTGTTTGGTTTTTTTGGTTCTAATATTTTGAGAAGGTTGTAGGTAGTAGGCTTTAGGTAGTAGGTTTTTATGAAAGAGAGGAGGAGGATTGTTCACATATCTTTTG
Organism: Parcubacteria group bacterium GW2011_GWA1_40_21; assembly: GCA_000996205.1. GTDB lineage: Bacteria > Patescibacteriota > Minisyncoccia > Phycocordibacterales > GWA1-40-21 > GWA1-40-21. The sequence goes on from LBYO01000003.1 coordinate 28,931, forward strand.
TCTTACCTGCTTTCTTGCCTACTACCTACTACCTACAACCTAAAAACATATGACTGACATTGAAAAATTTAAAAAAAATAAGAAGACCGCGTTTCTAGCGGAGGAATACGAAAGACTCTCAAAAGAAGAGAGGGGTATTTTGGAAATGTCCGAAAAAGATCCGACTGTGGCTGAATTGGCACGAGAGGAGTCGGATGTTTTAAGAACCCAAAAGGAAGGCATTTTAAAGGAGATGGAAAGCATACTTACGGAAGAATCGGCGGAAGAAGAATTTCCGAATGAAATAATTCTTGAAGTAAGAGCGGGGGCTGGAGGCGAGGAGGCGGCGCTTTTTGCCCAGACTTTGGCTAATATGTATAAAAAATATGCCGATTCAAAAGGGTGGTCATTTTCAGTCGTCAACGAGTCAAAAACTTCTCTCGGCGGTTATAAAGAGGCCGTTTTTGAAATAAGGGGGAAAAATGTTTACCAAGAATTGCGTTTTGAAACGGGCGTGCATAGGATACAGAGAGTGCCGGAAACGGAGAAAATGGGCAGAGTCCACACTTCCACGGCTTCAGTGGCTATTTTGCCGATTAGAAAGAAAACTTCAGTTGAAATAAAACCTACCGACATTGAAATTGAGTTTTCAAGATCAGGTGGAGCCGGAGGGCAGAATGTCAACAAGGTTGAGACGGCCGTGAGGCTCATACACAAACCGACCGGCATTGATGTCCGCTCAACCGCCGAACGAAGCCAGCAGAAAAACAGAGAAAAAGCGATGAGTATACTTGTCGCCAAATTGGAAGTCTTGAAAGAAGAAGAAGAGGCGAAAAAATACTCCGCCGAAAGGAAAGAGCAGGTGGGAACAGCCGACCGTTCCGAAAAGATAAGAACATACAACATCTTGCAAGATAGGATTACCGACCATAGGATAAAAGAGTCATGGCACAATATTGAAAAAATACTCGCGGGCGAAATCGGACCGATAATTAAGGCGATGGGGAGAAGCGGTAGAAGTTTATAAAGTCCGTAAAGTCAGCAAAGTAAGAATGGTTAATATCAAATTTAAAATTTCAAATTCTGAATGACTTAATTTCAAATTCAAAATTTTTATTTGATTCAAAATTTTTTTGCCTTTAATTGATAACCCCAAATTACGAAATGCAAAAAATTCAGGTCCTCGGGTCGCAAAAGCTATTTGTTTTTAAATGTTTTTGCTCAACCAGACCTGAATTTTTTGCATTTCGTAATTTGGGGTTATAAACTTGATAACTTTACAAACTTTATAACTGGTTCAAAAAATTTGCAATAAGGTTGATTATTTGTTAGGCTGTTTTTATATGGAAGAAGTAAAAAATACGAAAAATTCCGATGAAATTATAGAGGAAATGTTCAAAGCCGGCGCTCATTTCGGCTATTCAAGGTCAAGAAGGCATCCAACTGCTTCACCTTATATTTTCGGCGTTAAAAATCGCGTGGAGATTTTTGATTTGGCAAAAACGGCGGACCTTCTCAAAAACGCCTTGGATTTCGTTTCGGGCCTCGCCAAAGAAGACCGTCAGATTTTGTTTGTTGGCGGCAAAAACGAAGCTAGAGATTTGATAAAGAACGCGGCGATTTCAATTGATATGCCTTATGTCGCGGGAAGATGGATAGGCGGGACATTTACAAATTTTCCCGAAATCAAGAAAAGAATTTCAAAGCTGGAAGAGCTTACAAAGCAAAGAGAGAAAGGGGAATTGTCAAAATACACAAAGAAAGAACGGCTTGTAATAGACAGAAATATAGCCAATCTGGAAAGATTTTTTTCAGGTCTTTTATTGATGAAAGAGATGCCTAAAGCTATTTTTGTGATTGATCCTAAAAATGAAGCAATCGCCGTGACGGAAGCCAAAAAAATGGGAATTCCCGTTATCGCTTTGGCCGGTTCCGACTGCGACATTAAGGATGTTGATTATCCCATAGCTGCTAACGACTCTTCCATTTCAAGCATATCTTTCTTTGTCAGCGAAATAGTCAACGCGTATAAGAAAAACAAGGGATCTTCCAATAAGAAGGCTTAACTTCAATAATTCAATTTGATTGTCAGATCAGACAATCAAATTAGTTAACAGTCTTCCTCACATATGAATAACAAAATGATTACCATGGAACAGATAAAAGAATTGCGTGACAAAACGGAAGTTTCCGTAATGCAGTGCAAAAAAGCTCTTGAAGAGGCGGGGGGCGATATGGACAAGGCTCTCATAATTTTGCGCAAAAAAGGTTCTGATATAGCCTCCAAGAAGTCGGACAGAACATTGGGTTCCGGCAGAATAGCTTCCTATGTTCACGGAAACGGAAGCATCGGGTCGCTTGTGGAATTGAGGAGCGAAACTGATTTTGTGTCAAAAAATGACCAATTTTACGCTCTAGCTTACGATATAGCTATGCAAGTCGCGGCCGCTAATCCGACATATCTAAAAAGGGAAGATGTAGCTGAAGAAGAAAAGAAGAAGATTTTGGAGGTTTTTGAAAAAGAAGTAATCGGGAAACCCGAAGAGATTAAAGATAAAATCCTCAAAGGCAAGCTGGACTCCTATTTAGCCGATAAGATTCTGTTGGAACAGCCGTTTGTGAAAGACGGCGGCGTAAAGATAAAAGACCTGATTGAATCCGCTATACAGAAATTTGGGGAAAAAATTGAAATAGCGAGGTTCGCCAGGTTCAATGTTTTGGAAAAATAATTATGCTTACGATAATCTTCATACTCTCTCTGTTCTCAATCGCGGCAATCATCAGTTGGAAGATGATAGAAGAAAAAAAATCAAAAATGTTTTTCTTTTCAAACTTGCGCAAGTGCGCGGATGAAGCGGTGGAAAAAACCGTCAACGGCGCGAAAAATCGCTTTTCTGTTTTAAATAAAAAAAATGCCAAATTGTTCGTGGCTTTTGCGGGGAATTCAATACTTAACGGCGTTTCAAGCGTCAAAAGAAAAACTTACTTGAAAAAATTAAAATTTCTGGATTCTCTCATGGCCGGAGGAAATTTAAAGAAAAAAGGTTCAGCTTCATTCTTTTTGAAGAATGTGTCAGAATACAAAGGCAAATATACCAAGTAGCCGACGGTAAATAAAAAGTTATTTTTTTGGATTTCTCGCCACCCTAGCTCAGTTGGTAGAGCAACGCTTTTGTAAAGCGAAGGTCGTCAGTTCAAGTCTGACGGGTGGCTCACTCAAATAGGTTTTAGTGATTAGGTTGCAGGTGGTAGGTTTCGTAAACAGAGTTTAGGGATTTAAGCAATGGAAAATTTAGAAATTCACAAATGTCCTTTATAAAACATAAAGGACATTTTATCAAGGACAATATTTATCATGTCCTTAAGAATTATTTATTAAATAAAAAAGTTCATAAAGCCCATAAAGATATAAAGATAATTCTCAATTTTCATTGAATTTACACTTTTAAAAGTTTCAAATGATTGGAAATTGATCATTTCTAATTTGCCCACTTTAACTTTATAACTTGATAAACTTCCCACTCCTACTTTTAAGGTTATCCCCAGCAGCTTGCATCCTCTGATAGCTGTATTATAATAAAACTAATATTGACTTCTCATAAGTCAAGTCGTTTTATTTTTAAAAAAGTTTTTTAATAATTTAATAATTTTTATTTTATGCGTAATTTGAAAAGTTTTTTTCTGTCGGCGACGGCTTTTTTGCTGTTGCTGTTTTTATTTATCAATTTCTTCTTTTCTCCTAATTTTGCCGAAGCGGCGATCACGGTGCAAGCTCCACCCATTGACAGATTTTTCCAAAGCCCGACGGTGGGTGGAGGAGCAATCCTTCCTCTTACCAGTTTTATGCTGGTTCAATCCAGCGGTTCTGACACTTTGTCTAAAGTAGGTGTCCAGCTTTTCGCTTCTTCAACCGTAAGTCAGGGCGAGATTTCCAGAGTTTCGCTTTGGAAAGAGTCGGGAGCGACTCCGGGTTTTCAGATAAGCCAAGATCTTTTTGTCAGTGGCGCCGCTTCAGGGACGCCCATGGTGGACGGCACTTTGATTGTTCTTTCCCCGACAACGCCGGTTTCAATAGCTTCCACCCCGTCTGAATTTTATGTTGTCGCGTCAACCACCGCCGTAAGCGGAATTACCAACGGTCACGGTTTTGATTTAAGAATGCAAAATAATTACGCCAGCACCACTTCGGGCGGTATCGGTTTGGCTTTCAATCCGGGCAAGAAAGTGACGCTTAATCAATCAGCCGCGCTTAAGATAAGCGAAGTGAAAGCCGGTTCAACGGGCAACGCGGGAGACGAATTCGTTGAACTTTACAACACCGGAGAAGCCGATATAAATCTCGCGGATCTTCCTCTAAACTTGCACACTTTTTATTCCACTCCTAACGGCAGTTCCACTCCTGTCGCTCTTACTTATTATAAAAGAATAATACCTAGCCACGGCTTTTTCTTAATCGGTTCGCAGATAGGATATAGCGGCGCGACCCCGCTTGATGCTGTCTTCGCGACCAGCAGTTTCAGCGCATTCAACGCGAACGGCGGTGTGTCAATCGCCACGAGTTCGGGAATTGCCGCCACGACTACGGCCATAGACAGGATCGCGTGGGGCAGTCAGTCGTTGGCGAACGGAGAAGGTCCTTCTCTGCCGGCGGATTTGGCCAATGATAAGAGTTATGAACGGAAAGCCAGCACCACTTCAACTAATGTGTCAATGGCTTCCGGCGGAATGGACGCGTCTAAAGGTAATGGTGTAGACAACAATGACAACAGACTGGACAATGATGGAAACGCCACCGACGCGGGAGATTTCATTGAGCAGAGTGGCGCGGGAATAAATCCTCAAAATTCCAACAGTCCCGTTGAATTTCCTTTTGGCGGAGGCGGGGGTCCTGATATGTCATCGCCACAAGTGATGGGTTCTTATCCTTCAGACGGAATGACCGGCGTACCGGTTGATTTTTCTTTCATAGGTTTCGGGTTTAATAAGCCGATGAGCTCAACGACCATAAACACGACAAATGTTACTCTTCAAGCCGGAGGAATAGGTGCTAATCTTTGTTCAAGTGTCACCTACAATCCATTTCCAAGCAACTTTGAACCGTCGGCGAAATGCGTCGTCTCGGCTCTTTCTGCCGGCACGAGCTACACTTTTACCGTCGGAACGGGAGTCCAAGATATGTCAAACAATGCCCTTGATCAAAATTCGTTCACCGCAGGCAGTCAATCTTATACAGCGACATTCACGACCGGAGCCGCCAATCAGACATTCGCGAATACGATGCCTCCTTCCGTAATAGGAGTAAGTCCGTTTATGGGAGGCTTCAATATTCCCACCAATCTCGCTATGGTGTCCATTGAATTCAGTTCGGATATGAAAGTAAGCACGTTCAATAACACGAACATCACTTTGGCCGCGGGCGCGACGAATGTTCCGCTCTCCAGTTTCTCTTTCGGCACTTCAACAGGCAAGAACTTGTTGCTGGCAACAATAAACCCGTCCAGTCTTCCTTTGTCTTCAAACACGGCTTACACAATAACCGTTAAGACTGGTGTCCAAAATAGCAACAGCATATCTCTTCCAATGCAGTACACATCAACATTTACCACCAGCGCCCAAGCGGACAACTCCGCCCCTGTAATCGTGGGAGTCTTGCCGACCGCGGGCGCCACCATTGCCGCCAATACTAGCGATTTCATTTTCACTTTTGACGATAACATTGACGCTTCTACCGCCACTTCCGGCGCGATTACGCTAGGCATTTCCGGCGGAGCCAATCTTCCGGGAAGCGTGATGTACAATCCCGTCGCCAAGGAAGGTCATTTCATACCTAACAATGTTTTGCCAATTGGACAAAGCCTTGTTCTTACCATTAAAGGAGCATCAATAAAAAATGTCTCCGGCGTATATCTCACTACCAATGTGACGAAAAATTATACCGTTGAAGCAACGAATTCCGACATCACCGCTCCATCAATCCTTTTCGCGAACGGCAACGAATTTAATCTAGCGATAACTTTCAGCGAGGCGGTGAATTCCACCGATGCCACCACTCTAGCCAATTATTCCTTGACTGTCAGCGGAACCGCCCAGACTTTAAGTGGAATGGCCGGCAATATGTTAAGTTATGACGCCCAGACAAGGACAGTCAAACTGACAGGCGTTCGCCTTACTTCCAACGCTACTTTCGCGATTACCGCCCAAAACATAAAAGATATGACAGGCAACACTATGACTTCAAATTCTTTTAGTGGCACCATTTCTTCCGCCTCGTCGCAGGGTTTTGTCGGTCCGGGTAGCTTCACTGGCTCCACTTTTGGAGAACAGAAGGATTTCAGTTCCTCTGGCATAGGATTTATGCCTCCTGTTCAAATCAAACCGTCAAGCAATTTCATAAACGCTTCCAGCACTTACAATTTTGAATTGCCGATAGCCAAGCAGATAGATGCTAGCGGAACAATCGTGATTACTTTCCCATCTACCGCCGATTTCAGCATCTGTTGCGCCGCGACCACAAGCGCGAATAATCCTTTTATGACTTCGCAAAACAGCGATATAAACGGTCCGGGCGCGGGGACGATAGGAATTAAAACCATTACCAAAGATTCAACGGCAAAAACAGTAACTCTGACTTTGGACGTGGCGACAAGGTCGGAGCTTTTTAACGGCAACACTGACACTCATGATTTCTTGCGGTTCGCCATTGCCGATATAAAAAATCCGTCAATACCGAAAGGTATAGATACTTCAGGATACAGCATTGACATAAAATCCAAGAAAGCCGACGGCACTCTTCTTGAATCATTCTCCGCCAACCCTGTCTATATAGGAGGGGGTTCTTCCGGTGGCGGCGCCACGACGACTGTCCGCGGAAAGGCGACAGGCAACGGTGGAAACCTGGTAAATATGAAAATCCATATGATGTCTTCGCTGACCGGCCTTGTTGACGCGACAACCAATACTTCCGGAGATTATCAATTCACCGATATTCCGGTGGGCAGTCAGATGCTTACAAACAATTTTGGAGGAGGAAGCCAATTCTTCTTGTTCACGGATCCGTTCATAAGCGGAATCAATGATTCAAACGGCGCAACCACCACCGCGTTTTTCGGCGACAGTATGCCAACCCCGATTCAAGCGACTTCCACAAGCGTTATCACCAGAAATTTCGCTTTGACCGCCACTTCCTCGGCTATCAATTTCAATATCAATGTTACGGCGTCAAGCGGCACTTTCGGCGCGACCGAACAGATTGATGTGTTCGCCGGAGGCCCGGGAAAGTTTGTTACCAGAACTGTTACCCCGGGGAGCGGAACACTGACCAACACGCTTTTGACCACGATACCGATACCTCAAGTGAACGGTCATTGGGGCATCGGAATTGGTCCGGCTATGCCTAAAGGTGTAGGCGAAATGATGGGGCCTATGCCACAGGTTGCTTGGTCTATGCCAAGACCTGTTGACATTACGGTTTCCGGTTGTCCTTCGGCTTGTATAGCTACCGTAAACAATGTCGCTACGACTTCCAACTTATTTACTTTACTAAAAGCGGATAAACCGATAATCGGTTTGCTTCAGGACGCGAGCGGAAATGCGATTTCCGGCGCGATGGTGATGGCTTATTCGCCGACAGGTGGCTCGGGTAATCAGGCCCAAACTTCAGCTTCGGGTTCATTTTCTATAGGTGTCGCTCAAGGGTCTTATATGGTGGGAGCTTTTTCTCCGGGCATAGGCCAATCAAAAGAAATTACGGCGGTCGTTGATTCATCGGGCAATGTGTTTGTGAACGGCTCGCCGACGGCTTCCACGGGAGCGAGCGGAGCCAATCCTTTCATAATGAAGATGGTCAAGCCGGGTTATAAGATTACAGGCAGGGTGACTGACGGCACGAATCCTGTCGGAGGCGCTTCGGTTTACGCTTACAGAACGGACGGTCCCGGCCACGGTGACGCCATTACCGATTCTTCAACGGGAAATTACACGATTTACGCCGACAACGGCGCGTGGAAAGTCGGCGCTTTCGTGCCGGGATTCGGTCCGATGGCGGAACAGACAGTTACGGTGGCGAGCGCCGACAAGACAGGGATAGACTTCGCGCCGGTTTCAGGAACGACTCTCTCGGTGCTTTCAGGAACTCTGTACGAAGATTTAGACAGCAATAATATTTACGCGACCGGCACGGAAGCCATTTCCGGCGCGGTGATCAGAGTTTCAGGAAGTGGCGGGGTGAATGAAGGCGTATCCGGCAGTGATGGTTCTTTCTCTATCAGAGTGCCTTCCGGGAGCGGATATTCCATTTCTGAAATTTTTCATCCTTCCTACGGCAGGATAGCGCCTTTGAATAGCGCCGGAACCGCTATCGGAATCCTAAACCTTACGGCTTCAACGACGCAATACATAAGAGTTCCGGTCAGGAGGACGGTGACGGTTAATATCAAAGATTCAAGCGGCAGTCTTCTCACTGTGCCTAAAGCGTTCATTGATCTCTTTGATAATGTGAGACAGACTGGTGTTCACGCAGAAATAACAAACGCTTCATCCACCACTATGTCAGTGCCGAATGGAGCCAGCACGACCATTCGCGCATTCATCCAAGGAATGCCATCGTCAAACATTTCCATCGCCGCGGTTGACAGCAATACTTTGATTCTAAGCGGAATCCTTGAAGTCAATGGAAACGAGGGAGTCAACATAACGGTTGACACATCATCCAAATCAATGCGGACTGTTTCCGGAACTGTTTACAAAACAGCGGCCGGTAGTGGCAACGAACTGGCTGACGCATGGGTGCAATTTATTGACAACACCAACGGAATCCGTGTCGGAACGCAGACATCTTCTTCCGGGGCTTACAGTTTGCAGTTGGCCGACGGGACATATAACGCGCAAGCTATGAAGCCGGGATTTGTAGGAACTCCCTCGTCAGTTACGGTTGGCGCCAATATTACTCAAAACTTTGTTCTTACTCAATCAAATTTGACTATCTCGGGACAGGTGACAGCCGGAGGTTCGGCCGCTAAAGACGCTTTTGTTAGAGCTGAAAAAGCGGGCGGAGGAGAAGCTATAGGAAAGACCGATACCAGTGGAAATTACACTCTTAATGTGACCGGCGGAACATGGCGAGTGTTTGCCTCGGCGGAAGGGTACAGTCAAGCAGGTTATGCGTCCAATCCCCTCATCGTAACGACGGGCTCGCAAAGCAATATTAATATCGCTTTGACCACGGCAGTTTCGCTCCAGACGAAGCTCGCGACATCCAACACTTTCACCGACACCTCGGCGGGCACATTTAACGACAGCACTGTCGGAGTAAATATTCAGCTTGATTCAGGCACTCTCGGCTCGGCGGGAAGCAACGCTTATTTGACAGCTAGAGAGACGAGTAATATTCCAGATACGGCCAGCGTAAATATCATCGGAGATAAAGCCAAAGACATAAGCGCCTATTCCGGTGGCAGTCAAGTGAAGAATCTCCAATCTGGAAAGACGGCTACCGTTGATCTGACTTACACTAAGAGCGAGTTGACGGCAGACGGCATAACCACGACCGACAAGGTGAGCAAGCTTAGCATGGTCTCATACAGCGACGACAAGCAGGAATGGGAGTCTCTTTCAACAACAATCACTTACAAAGATTCAGACGGCGCAACCATAGCTTCTCCATCATCTGATTTGACCGGTGTGGCTACGGTAGTGTTCACGGCGGTCGGCACCCACTTCTCGCCATACGCCTTGTCTGAAGCGGTTGGTGTAAATCCTCCGGATGTTCCTGTCGGGCTGGATGCCGCGACTGGAGGTTCGGGCAGCGGACAGATTACCATCAATTGGAGCTCGGTCAGCGGCGCCACCGGATATTATATTTACAGAGACACATCTTCCACCGGTTCATTTCCTCTCTTGGTTGACGCGGGTAATGTGACGAGCTATGTGAATACCAGCCTTACGAGCGGCACAACCTATTATTATAAAGTTTCCGCTTATAAAGGAACGGGAAGCCCTGAATCAGCCGCGTCCAATCCCGTAAACGCTTCCGTGTCAGCGGTCGCGGGAGGCGGCGGAGGGGTCTCAATCCGCGCCTCTTCTTCCTCTTCCCAATCCGTCTCATCCGCGGCTTCTTCTGTGAGCGTAGCATCAGTTCCTGCGACATCAGTCGCCAGTCCGTCATCGGTCGCCCGATCAGTCTCGCCTGTATTCAACAAGAATTTGACGCGCGGAAGCAAAGGAGAGGATGTCAAAAATCTCCAGAAATTGCTGGCTCAAGACAAGACAATCTATCCTGAAGGAATAGTGTCCGGAGTGTTCGGACCAATGACTGAAAAAGCAGTCAAGAAATTCCAAGCAAAATACAGCCTACCTCAAGTCGGGACAGTCGGACCGGCAACGAGAAGCATTCTTAATCTGGTGGCGAGCGTAAGCCCTTCCGCGACAGTTCAACAATCATCATCGTCCCAATCGGTAAGTTCTTCTTCAATTTCTCCAACAGGAGCAATCAGCAAGCGTCTGCAAAAAGGAATGAAAGATAATCAAATTTCAACACTGCAACAGTGGCTTTCCCAAGACAAAGACATTTATCCTGAAGGAACGGTCAGCGGATACTACGGTTCTCTGACGGAGAAAGCCGTTCAGAAATTCCAGGAGAAATACGGCATTGTCGGACCGGGCGAAGCGGGCTACGGCGTTGTCGGACCGAAGACCAGAGCCAAGCTCTCGGAGATATTCGGAGGAAACTGATTCGTCAATCCGGCAACTCCAAACCAAAGTCATTTGGAACAAAAACAATCCCGCTTAAAGCGGGATTGTTTCGTCTGCTTGATTTTAAGATTGAGCGGTGGAATAATTATTAAAAGTGTTGTTCTTTGAATATTGCCATCTGAATGTTTTTTACCCCGAATCTATCAATTTTTAGGAGGGTTATTGAATGATGAAGATAAAAAAGTTTTTGAAGTTTTACATGGCTTCTATATTATTTGTTTTTATCCCTTTTTTAGTTTTACAATCGGGAAAAGGCGCTGAGCAGGAACAAATAAACACACAAAGTCATAAAATAAAAAAAATAGTTGTAATAATCACCGAAGAGTTTGAACCGAGAGGAAGGGCAATATGCGAGACTGCTAACGGAGTGGTTTACGGTGATTGGATGGATGTTGAAAACGCTATTGTGGAACGCAAAATAATGAAAGTAAGATTCGGCAAAAGTAATAAGTTTTGGATTCAATACGACAAGTGGCCGTATTAATTAAGGCTTTAGTTTTTTAGAGAGGCGCGTTTGTTTGGATGCGCCTCTTTGTCTTTTAAATATTATGATATAATTCTTTGTGAAGTTATGGAAAATGAAATTTTGAAAAAAATTGAGGAGCAGGGAAAGAAAATTGAGGAAATATTTGTTTCGGTTGAAAAAACGAGAAAATATTTTCTTTGGACTTTGATTATAAGCGCGGCATTTGTAATCTTGCCAATTATAGGATTAATGCTTGTAATTCCTCAATTTTTAAACACTTTGAATGTGGCAAGTGGTTTAGGACTATAAATATTTTAATAATTTAATTTTTTAAAAAAAATGACAAAATCGCAAAAATTTTCAATTCTTATACTTAGGCTATCGCTCGGTTTTTTAATGTTCTACGCCGGCATTACCAAAGTGACGGACTCGTCATGGTCGGCGGCCGGATACATCAAAGGGGCGAAAGCATTCAGCCCTCTTTATAATTTTCTATTAAATCCTTCGGTTTTGCCCGTTATAAACTTCCTAAATGAATGGGGACTGACGCTTTTGGGCATATCCTTAATTTTCGGCGTTTTTGTCAGATTGAGCTCGGTTCTCGGCATCGCTTTGATGATTCTCTATTATCTGCCAATTTTAAAATTCCCTTATGTCGGCGAACATTCTTATCTTGTGGACGAGCACATAATCTATTCCGCCGTTCTTTTTTTGCTCTTGATCTTTAACGCCGGCAGAATTTTCGGATTTGACGGCTGGTTTTACAGATTCCGCAGATAAATTTATATATTAACTTTGAATTACGAAACGCAAAAATTCAGGCCATCGGGTCGCAAAATCCCTTTATCTTCTAAATGTTTTTGCTCAACCTGACCTGATTTTTTTGCATTTTGCAATTTGGGGAATAATGTATTGACTTTGCGATTCATTTAGGCGAAAATTCTATCAAAAGTCATAATCACTGAATACAGCGATTTTCAGTGCCCGGCTTGCGCTTCGTATTATGAAATTGTGAAGCAGATTCATAAAGAATTCGGCGACAAGCTGGCTATTGTTTACAGGCATTTTCCGCTCCGACAAATACACGCAAACGCGGAAACAGCCGCTTTGTCCGCGGAAGCCGCCGGCAAGCAAGGCAAGTTTTGGGAAATGCACGATATGATTTTTGAAAAACAAAAAAAATGGGAGAGTGAGAAAAATACCAAAGAAATTTTTACTGGATATGCTGAAGAACTGGGGTTGAATCCGGAACAATTTAAGAAGGATTTGAATTCAAAAGAAGTTAAAGAAAAAGTTGAAGCTGATTATCAAAGCGGGGTTAAAGCCGGGGTAAATCATACGCCTACTTTCTTTTTAAACGGCAAGGAAATCCAAAATCCGCGAAGCTATGAGGAATTTAAAAATATAATAAATGAAGCTGAGTCCAAAAAAACATAAGTTTTTATACTTCACTTTTCT
>LBYO01000004.1 GCA_000996205.1 Parcubacteria group bacterium GW2011_GWA1_40_21
ATTATCCAACCGACTATGAATATGACGATTGCTACGAAAAGATTAGGAATGAAATTCGCTAAACCAATTCCAATGTCTTGAAAAGAGTTCTGAAGAACTTCGCCCCACGTTTGTATTAACATATGTATTTTTATATTTTACGCATTTACGAAAAAACGAAAATGCTTTTTTGTTTTTAATAATAAACTGACAATATGGCGAGCTGGAATAAGGCTCCAGCTCAACGACCTTTTTTACAAATTAAATTATATCATTTCCAAAAAAACAACCAAATAGGGGTGTGGATAATCCAAAAAGTTGAAAGTTTATAAAGTTATAAAGTCCATAAAGTAAAGATATGTTCTTTTTTCTCATCTACCCTCTCTAACTTTATGAACTTGATAACTTTTGACTTTATAACTGGCGCGATACGCGCCGACTTATCTTATTCCTATCTTATCAAGAACTTTCTCGTGCTTATAATCCAAAATATCTCTTATCAATTTGTCGCAGATACCCAGCCTGTACAGGAAATCTTGAGTCTCAAAAGCGGTGTAATTTATCTCTCTGCCAATTTCGGATTCTATTGTTTTTATGGCGCTATCCAGCGCGAATTTTCGCAAATTGTCCCCGACAATAAGAATATCTACTCTGCTGTCCAAATCCTGGATGAATACGCCGGACACAATCACAACCTTCAGTTTGCCGACGCTGGACAATCGTCTCAATATGTCACCGTGCCTTATGAGTTGAGAATTGATGAGAAGGCTTTGAAGCTCCGCGAGATAAGGGAAGGAGCGATTCAAAATCCAACCTCCGGTTTTTTTCTTCACAACTTCCGTTTTTTTGCCAATTTCTTTTTTTACATCCTTAAAAAAAATCCTTTTCTTAATCAATCCGATTTTATTCAATTCCGAAATTTCGCGCCTGACTTCCCTGATTTCAGACTTTGTCTTTAATGCCGTATCTTCAAGGTCAAACGGTTGTTCCGGATTAAACAGGAAAAGCCTCATAATCTTGACCTTTTCCGAACTGCCGAATAATTTTCCTAAGATTTCCATAATATTGAAATCTTATCAGCTTATATTTTAATTTTCAATAGAACTGAATTTGAACTGAATTTGCCGAACAAATATTAAAGATTCAGCTTTGCGGAAATCAACATAATTCATCAAAACAATTACGCAATACATTGAGATACCGGCAACAATCCTTCGATTATCCCAATAACGCAATCCTTCTAACCCACCCAAAGATGAATGCAACAGATAGGCCGCACCGATTGAAAATACGGCAAAAAAGCAAAACAATAGCTCTCTTCTAAAAAAAGTTCTTTTGGCTAATTTAGACAAATAAAAAATATTGCAGAATCTTTTAGGCATTCCAACACTAATCCTCCTCAAAAGAAAACCTGCCACCCCTGCGCCTATTGTCCACCACAAAAGAAGCTCAGTGGAAGATAAATAGCATTCGTAAAAATTTTTACCTCTAAAAACATATCCGCACAGACCCAGTATTGTCGCAATCACAATTCCAAACATCCTCCTTCTCCTTTCAAAAATTGAGGTTATAAATATAAAGAATTTCTAATAAAAAATCTAGCACAAAAAGTATTTTATGTCAAACGCAAAGACACTTTTTTGCTATAGCAAAAAAGTGTCTTTGATTCTTATTTCGTCCTACAACCTAATCACTAGTCATTAAAAACTAGAGACTATTTCAACTCCACCTTTCCTCCCGCTTCCTCAATTTTCTTCTTCAGGGCTTCGGCTTCCTCTTTCTTCATCCCGTCTTTGAGTTTTGAAGGAGCGGCATCAACCAAGTCTTTGGCTTCTTTGAGTCCCAATCCGAGAAGTTCTTTGACTACTTTGATAACCGCGATTTTTTGCGCACCGGCTTCTTTGAGCTCAACATTGAACGAGGTCTTCTCTTCCGCTACTGCCCCCGCTCCTCCAGCAGGAGCGGCTACCGCGACTGCTGCCACCGATACTCCGAATTTCTTTTCAAGCAATTTCACAAGCTCGTTCAAATCAAGCACTGACATCATCTCAATGCCCTCTACGATTGATTTGAATTTTGCCGGAACTGCGACTTCTTCTTTTTTTACTTCTTCTGTCATATTTTTTAATAATTAATTTTTAATTTTGATAATTGATAATTTTTTCTGATTGTCCCCGCTTGGACATTTCGTTTCCAAGTACTCTCTATTATGATTTTCCCCATTCATATCCATTCGTTTTATTCGCACAATTCGTATATTCGCATGTTAAACTTTCTTTTTGGCGATGGCGTCTACAGCCATAACGAATCCTTGTATAGGAGAATTGATGACATTGACGAACTGCGCGTACAGAGTCTGAAGCGGAGGAATCACGGCGATCGCCGTCATCTCCTCTTTGCTCATATACTTGCCGTCAAAGACTCCTCCGAGTATCGCCAGACTTTCTTTGTGCTTCTTTTGGAATTCAAAAATTTCTCTAGCCGGAGAGATGAGGTCTTTGCCATAAGCGAATCCGACTTCTCCCGCGAGAATCGGCTGCGTACCCTCAATCTTAGCTTCGTCAAGCGCTCTTTTTGTGAGCGACTTTTTCGCCACCAGATATCCGACTCCTTCGCTTCGGAGCTTCCTTCTTATCGGCGTCGCATCCGCGACTTTCAAACCGTGGAAATTAAAAAAGACGAGCGACTTGGAATCTTTTATTATGTCGGCTACTTTAGCGACTATTTCTTTCTTCTTATCTTTTGTTATTGGCATCTCTTTTAGCTTTTTAGCTGGTAGCTTATTAGCTTTTTAGGTTAAATTGAAGAAAATGTGTAGCTTGTAACTGTTTAGCTTTTTAGTACCAGACATTTAATCTTTCCTAAGAAGCTACAAGCTAATAAGCTACCCCCCTTCTCTTCTACCTAAGAAACTAAACAACTACAAGCTACTTTTCTGCTGTTGATAAATAAAAAAACGACCTTTTAAAGGGCGCAATCGGTAATACTTAAAATAGTATCTGAGCTATAACATTATGGTTTACCAAAATGTTCGCTCAAGTACCTGAGCCGGACTTCTGTTGATTTCTCTCAACCGCCGACTGTCTTTGGCCTTTATGTTTTAAAGTATATTAAAAACGGGGGGGGTTGTCAAATTTGGGTGTGCCATTATTAAATGGTGCCTGACTTTTTCCCCACTAAATAAATTATATCCTAACTTGGGATTATTCCGCAATCTTGTTGTTAAAACATAACTTAATCACGCGTTTTATCGTTTTATTGCGACAGCAATTTTAACTCTTTGTTTTGGGAAGCCATATTTGTTTTTATCGCCGAATTTTCAATTTTATAGTAAACAATAACCAGCAAGACGCCGAGGCTCAAAGTGATGATGGTTACAAATCCGATGGAAAATTTTAGAAAAGTTCTGTTTAACATATTATTGTATTGTGAATTAAATTATACAAAGTATTAGAAATCAGAGCAACTCTCTCGCCCATCGATTCAAGTCCGCCACTACGCGTGTATCAATCAATTTCCGGAATAAAATAATCTCTTGACCAGACCGAAGCCGGAGGACGGCAGATTGAGCAGACTTCGCATCAGACCGCGGTCGGAATCTTGGCTTGACGCTATCGCCGCGGTCTGAGCAGAAGATGAAACGGTTTTGTCGCCGTCCGACGGCAAACCTTTTTCTCTTGCCTTTGAAAATTCATCGCTATTATCAACACGCGCGTTATCTCTGTCTTTGGTATCCGTGTCGGTGGCAATTTTATTGGCGCTTTTTACAGTCGTTTCGCTTTCGGAAAAATTATTCTTTTTCTCGGCGGACTCCTTATCGGTCTTGGCGATGAAATCCCTGATTTTCATAACCACGGGATCATTGTCCAAATTTGATGGAGCATTTTGAGAAACTGCCGCCGTAAACTCGCCGTTCCCAGCGGGGCCGTAATGCGAACTTATTTCTTTTTGGGAAGGATTGAAAAGAGAAACTTTCCCGCCTTCCGCCAAATTCAATTTCATATATTCATCGGGAATAGCAATCTTTTTACTTGAAGCTATTATCGTGTCCATAGGGAAAATAAATTTGCTGCGATCATTTGAGATAAGCCAGCCGTTAAGGTTGATTTCAAAAATTCCTTGATTCCATATTTCCACCGAATCGCCGGAAACATTTGAAATAACGACTGACGGATTCACCACTTTTACGCTTGTTCTGGAAACCGCGGAAACATCGGAGAGATACGCATTCAACACGACAGCATAATCTCCAGCAAATTTGTAAATATGCGAAACTTTCTTGCCTTCCGCGGCGGAGCCGTCGCCGAAAGACCAGACGAACCTCACGCCCTGCCCTTCTGACTCTTTAGGAATCACGGCTTCCCCGCTAAAGGCTATGGGAGCGCCGGAATAAGCGAGGCGGGCGCGGCCGGAGCTTGCCTCAAAGCGCGCGGAAGATTTTGAGGACGAGCTCAAATCTTCCGGACTGGAATGAGTGGAAATAAAAGATGGAGAAGTCTCAACACTTGCGATTTCTGAAGGAGGCGCGGACTGGGATTGGCCTGAAGAACTTTCGGAAGAAGATGATGAGCTTCCGCCCGAACCGCCTGAATAATTTGAGTCAATAGTTATAATGTGAGGCGAAAGTTCTTGGATATATTTATATTCCGAGGACGCTTCATCTTTCATCTTTACTTTGATCTTGTAATCACCATCGGACACTACCACCCCCCTGCTCATCTTTGTGTCGCTTGGCTTACCATACCACGGCTTTATAACTGAAGAAGTGTAGGAATTACTTGTTGTTGTAAAAAATATCACACTGCTGTCATCGTCGTCGTTGCATTTGCTATCTGTGGTCTTGCATATGTAAATCCTGCTGAATTTTACCAGAACATTGGTATTTATCTCGATATTCACAACATCGCCCCGCGAAGGATTGAGTTTAACACTTTCTTCTTTTCCGTTTAATTTGTAATTGACAACTTTCGGCTCCAGCGTGGCGGAAGCCAATATTGAAAATGAAAATAAGGAGGCAAAAACCAAAGAAGCCCGGATTATTTTGAATTTCATTTTTTTATATTCTTAATCTTCCCTAAACAGCTACAAGCTAATAAGCTATCCTCTTCAATATCCATAAGTCAGCTCGTCAACGCTTTTCCCGTCGCCGTCATAAAGAGTAATCGTTTCTCTGTCTTTGCCCCATAATTCGCGCGGATAGTTTAAAAAAATTCTCCATTCTTTTCCGAAAAAGTTTTCATCCGACAAGTGATTCACGACGCAGGATTCGTAACTGTAATTGCTCTTGAGGAAATTTTTGCACTGCTGGCTTAAATTTCCGACATCATCCACAAATCCGGCGAAAGGCTCTTTGTTTTTGTAAAACAAATCTTTAAATTCCGGAGTATGGCACGAGCCCATCCGCCTTACGAATTTATAGCAAGCATCGTCCAAAGACGACACGCCTTTTTCACTCTCCGGATTTGGGCAATTCGTATTTATAGACGGAGTAAAATCATAATACTTCAAATTTTCAATGTAGCCGGAGCAAATATTTTCTTTAAAATTTGTTCTAATTTCAAAAGGTATGCCGTTCGCCACTTTGCCCGTCGTTATTACCGCTTTGTCTCCCGCTTTAAGAACAATGTCTTCCCGGGGATTGCCGCCGTTCGGAATGAAGATAAGAGTCCCTTCCGGAATCATGACTTTGTCAGACACGCCTCTCACTTGTTTGTCATTGCCGGTCAAAAATAATTTTTTGTCTTTGCCGTTCGTGAGCGACCAGCCGGTGATGTTTATCGGCTCTTTGTTTCCGCTTCCGGCTTGAAGGGTGATGTATTCTTGATTGACGCGATCTTCCCCGGAAGCATTTCCTCTGCCTATTCTGACCATCTCTTTCCATCTTGACTCGCCACTATCAACACTTGAACCAGTTTGCCCGCTTATCGCAGAAGATGGTTTTGAGATATCGGTTTTTTCGTCATTTGCCGTCTGCCCTCCTATTCCGCCTACTCCAAATTTGCCGGTAAGCCAAACCGCCAAGATTATAATCACAAACCATTTCAAATCCGCCATCGGATTGCCTTTTTTCTCTTCGTCTTTTGCCATTTTTTTTAGTTTATAGGTGTTAGGTTTTAGGTATTAGGGGGCAGAGGATTTAATTTCTCTTTTCTGAAAACCTGCAACCTTGCCGCCTAACACCTGCAACCTAGTTATTATATCAGAAAATAATCTTTACTTTGAATTACGAAATGCAAAAATTTATGGTCTGGTTGAGCAAAAACATTTAGAAAACAAAGAGATTTTGCGACCCGAGGACCTAAATTTTTGCATTTCGTAATTCAAGAATCTTTAAGTATTTTTTACTTTGTAAATTTACGAACTTTCCACTCTTCCTCTGAAGGAGGATCCTCCACGGGCGGAACAACTTTTTTACGGGCAACCTCCTCCCGGCGCGCAGACGACGATATCAATATCATTATCATGGACGACGCTGGCGGGAGTAGTCGCGGCGGAGTCCGCGGTCATAGCGACACCGATGGAATTGCCGGTTATCTCGCCGCCCTCAATCACGACAGGAATTTTAGGAGAATCCGCCACAACTCCCGCCCCTTCGGCAAATCCGGTGATTGTTGTGTTTTTGATATTCGCCGTCCCGCTATAAATATCAATGCCGTTCGCTTCTCCGTTTTGAACCAGCAAGTTTGAGATTGTGGAAGTTGAATTGTAAAGACTTATGCCATTGTCTGAAACATTTTCTATCGTTGAACTCGCGATGACAAGCGTTGAGTTATAAATAGCGATGCCGTCGCCGTCGTCTATGTTCTCAATCGTCGTTGATGATATTGTTACATTTGAATTATTAGCGGCGTAAATTCCGTCGCCTCCAGAAATATTTTTAATGCTGGAATTCGCAATGACAAGAGTGGAATTGTAAATGCCGATACCGTCACTGTCGCCCGCGATATTGCTTACTGTGGTTGAAGAAATATTTACCACTGAGCCGCTATAAGCGCCGATGCCGTCGCCGTCGCTTACACCGTTGATTGTCGTTGACGATATATTTATCACCGAACCGTCATAGGCGCCAATCGCATCGTCTGTCAGATTTGCAAAATGCGCATTCTCAATGACAACTGAACTTCCGTCGTAGGCGTTAATACCGCCGTCGGTATTCGCAAAATCTGCATTGCGGATTTCCAACCGCGAATTACTGAGTCCGACATCTTTCGTATTCTCAAAACGAACATAATCAAGAGTGCTTGTCCCTGTCGCGCCGTCAAACCAAAAACTTTCGGTCTGATTTCCCGAAAATGAATTGATGATAATCGGATTTTCGGCGGTCCCTCGCGCATCAATAATTCCATTTACATAAAATCCTCCGTTAGCGCGGTACGAAGAATTTTTATAAATTGAAATTGTGACTCCCGACTCAATAGTAAGCGTGCTTGAGGCGGAAATGGAAATTTCATTGGAAACGACAAAACCGCCATCATCGGCTGTAAGCTTTAAGCTATCCGCGATGTCTTGTCCTTTGTTGATGAGAAAACTTACGCTGTTCTTCGCGCCGGGGGTGCCTCCGATCGGGTTGCTATTAGCATCGGCGCCGTTGGAAATAAAACCGAGGTTCGTTCCCCAGTTGAGAGAGTCAGCGCCGGATTCTTTTGACCCGTATCGTTCCATTGTTTTTCTGCTTGAACTGCTGGTATTATTTCCCGCCACCCACGCGCCGGTTGGAGTTTGGTCAAATATCGCGGATAAGTAAGAAAGAATCAGCTCTTCCCCGCCGTTCCCCAACGCCCACTCTGATGCGCCGTTGCCGTAAGCGACGGTGGTGGAATCGGCAATTATCGTATTTGCCCTCCGTTCAAGGATGAGATATTCTCGCGGCGCGATTGAGCCCTGAAGGGCGATTCGGGGAGCGCCATCTTTTGATTCAATCGCCCATTGCGACAGACTGATCGTATGTCCAGTGTTGTTTTTCAGCTCCAGCCATTCGTCGTAAGAGGAAGCGGCCGTCCCCATCCATGCGATTTCGTTGATGGCAATCGGAATCGTGGCGACTGAAATTGTTTTGGTGCTCGTCGCGCTTTTCCGGCCGCTTGCGCCGACCGCCGTGACATCAAATGTATAATCGGAAAAATCAGGAGCGGTTATGTCAATAAATGTTTCCGCGATTGTCGCATGCTCGTCGTTTTTGTTTATCGCATAGTAAGAAGCGCCGGCAACCGGCGCCCATTCAAAATGCATTGCCGTCGTGGCGAGAAGACAGCTGTCAGTCGCTAGAGAGTCGGCGCATTGAGGCGCGCTTAATGCCGGCGCGGATAATTCTTCGGGAGTGACGGATTCATTTTCTGTTTTTTTGATTTCAATTTTTTCAACCGCCACGAGCGGCGGCGACGAACCTACTCCGTAAATTCGCCGTCCCACAAAAACAAGTTTGACCGGCGAACTTTTTTCCGCCATTGCTTTAACCTCCGTCTTTGATACGAAGGAATTTCCCGCTGGATCGGCGGATGGAAACGGCAAAGACGGCGAGATGGCTGATTGCTTGTTTAAAGTGGAAACAGCAACGGCGACAATTTTATTTTTGGATGTTGCCGCGCCGGTCGGAATTGGAGGAGCCGGCAATCCTTGGTTCGCATTGTTTACCGCCGCGCCGCTTCTCCCAGCCAAATTTGCCGCCCCGCTCGTCAACGATTTGGCGGCGGCGGTTAGCGAAGAAGCGGTTGCGAGGGCGGTTTGAGCAACGGTTTTTGCCGCCGCCATTCCGGTGTTGTATGTCCAAACGACCACTTTCGCGCTAGCTGTTCCAACGAGCGCGACCGCATCACTGCCCGCAGTCGCCGCAGGATCGGCGACAGCGAGAACCGCTCCTTCAATCTTGTGAGCGACAGTGAGTTCCGGCGGAGATATGCAAGACTTGTCTTCGCTTTGCGAAATATTTTCCGACAGACGGTCAAGTGAAGCCCGAATATCCGAAACGATTTCCGCGCCGCGGTATTTGAGATAAATATCTTTGAAATTATGCCCAGCGGGGTCATCGCCGTTTTGCAATTCAATATGGGTATTGGGCGGCATAATTTTTTTGAACGGCGCGCGCCCGACTACGCCGGCAATGACCTTGTCCGTGTCGGAAGTGAGCCACTTCCCTCCTCCAGCCACGCGACCGGACGGAGTGGCAACGCTGTAGACGCCGATTGATTCCGTCGGAACGCCGCCTTGTTTTCCGGCCACGGTATCGTAAAAACTGTTGGCATAAAAATTGCCCTGTGAATGGGCAACAAGGAGAAGCTTTTGAGTTTTGACCTTTTCGCTGGCGGACTTCAGCATCTCTACAAGGTCGTAATCCTCCACCGTCTCATTATCAAAAATCTTCTGATAAACCGCCATCAAAATGTCGCCCACCCCCGCGAGGTGCGAGGGGTTGTGAAGAAAATCAACGGTGATAGGTTGGCTATTGAAAGTGGGAGGTAATCTTTTCTTTAACTCATCTTTGTTTTTCTTTGCATTAATCTCGTCAGTAAAAATCCCATTTATTGTAAAAATTGAGTAGCCGACAGGAGAACAAATTTGACTGTCTGATTGAGCAAAAATTGAAAACGGAAAAAGAAATATGAACGCAGTCAATATAATTTGATAGTTTTTAAAAAGATATTTCATAAAACTCAATTGGTAATATTTGCATAATCTATGTCACAGGTTTTATTTGTTGATTCGCCATAACTACCCAAATTACCTTTATAAAAATCTTTATGCGCTTCTTTTCTTATTTCTATATTGAATTGTTTATCTTCTAAAAAATTTATAAATATATCTATTTTTTCTATATCAGAATATTCCCTTGAAGATTCAGGAGTTTTTCTAGGCACAAGAGTATCTGCAAGACAAGTATCTGCTCTACTCTGCTCTGTTGCCACTTCAGTCACCGTCCCCCCATTCACCACCATCTGCACTGCCTCCATCTGCAACGCCAGCGCATACTGCAAAAGTACCGCCCGAGTTTTCGCGGAGTTTGGGTATTCTTTAAAAATAGCGAGCTCAACATCGTCGCGAATGCCGTTTTGATTGGCGTCAATTCCGGCGACGGTTTTGTCCGCCTCCGCTCCCGGGTCCGGTGGCAAGTTTTTCCCCATCACATCATCAAGAGAGAGCTTGGTCGCGTGAATTTTCTCCACCATCGCGGCGGTCTTTTTTAAATTGGCGAAGTGGAACATCCTCACGATAACTAAAATCACGAAAGCCACAAAAATAACAATAAAGAACCACACCGCCACCTTCCCCACTTTCTTTAAAAAGTTCATAATTTAATTCATTTTATTATATCAACAAAACTCAAAACAACAACTCTCCCAAAAAGATACCGACAAACATCCCACTTGGAAACTTAGTTTCCAAGTGGGGAGTATTCGGGCGAGATTTTGTATATTTTGAAGGCGTCTTCGCCGGCGAGATTTTTAATAATGTCGTAAGGAACTTTTAATCCGTCTAATTTCTCGGCGAGATTTATGCCGATTGAAGATATTTCGCTGTTCGCTTTCCTTGTCGTGTCCAAAATATTTTCTTTTAAGGGATATATGTAATGAACATCTCTTTCGCTGATTTCTTGCAAGTCTTTAATTTTAAGAGCCGGACCACTCTGAGACAAATAACTTGTGGATATTACCGGTAGGCGATAATAATTCAGATATTTCTGAAAATACCAATATTGAGCGAACCAATTTATTCTGTCGTCAAAGATGATGACATTTCTGCCGGTGAAATCCTCGTTGCTGAAACTCAGATCAGCGAGACTTCTTGGGGATTGCTTGCGGGGTAAATCAGTTATTAAATTTTTTCTTATATAATCCTCAAGCTGGTTGAATCCGTAGTTTTTTATTCTATATGAAGAGAACATTTTATTTTCCGCGCCGATAGGCTTGCGAAAAACATTGGTGTTGAAAGCGTAAAACATTTCAAAAATAAGCATAGCGGCAATCAATGAAATATAAGCGGGGACAAGTATTTTTTTAAGACGATTGCCTTCTGCCAGTTTATACCAGTCATAAAAAGCCAAACCCAAAGCGATGGAAGCGATTGGCGTAATAATTGAAACAAATCTCACTCCTGCGCCAAAAAAAGAAAACATCACAAAAAGGGAAGCGACATTGACCGCCAAATACAAATCAAATTTTGTATTTTTTCTTCGCGCGATTTTCGCAGCCAGCCAAGCGAATGAAAATAAAACAGCCAGCGCGAAAGGATAGGAATTATTGGCAAAAATTGTTGAAATTGTTGAACGAAAATTTCCCCATAAATTAAAATCTGCCTTTCTTCCGGAGATTGTGATGAAGTCGTCCGGATGCATACCGACTATTGAAGAAAGAGCCGCGTCAAAATGCCCTCTGGTTTTATAAACATTCAGATTGTAAATAATGACAGGAGCCGCGATTGCGAAAAATATAATGACCGCCGCGATAATTTTTTTACAGCCGATTTTCCTGAATATTTTTTTATATTCCAATACTGCAAAAATAAACGGCGGAATCAAAAGAAACAACGAGGTGTATTTTGATATCAAAGAAAGCGCGAGAAATCCCGACCACAAATAAAGATATTTTGTCTTGTAATCATTTTGCAAGAAAAGGAAAAGGAAGAAAAAAGCGAGAACAATAAACACTTGCTGTATCCCCTCAAGATATCCGGCGAGCGCCGCCCAGACGGCGTATGAGTTTGCCAAGAAAGCCAGAGCCGCTAAAATGGCGATTCTGAGGTTAAATATTTTCTTTATAAAATAAAAAATTAGAAACGCCGAAGACAGACCGGCGAAGATAAACGGCAATCGCGCCGCGAGCAAGGAAGGACCGAGAAAAAAGAAAAAAATATGCTGAATAAAAAATACAAGCGGTGGAGCGTCGTGAAAAGATAGAATCGCCCATCCGGGAACGCGGCCAAACCAATCTATCGGCGTGCTCTGTCCGCCAAGCAGACGGTCAAACCATCCTAACGCCCTAAAGGAATTTAGGGCATTGTCGGAATAAATATCTCCGTAAAAAATCCCGCCAAACCAGAGATACAAGATGAGTAAGCCTAATAAGACGCCTAAAATGTAAGTTATTTTTTTATATTTTATATTCTTCATATATTCTTATTTATCCCCAGTCTAACATTGACACCTGCGACATATCTGATATCATACTATTACAAATGGCTTCGGCCCGACTCCGCCGCAAGGCGGAGGTAAAAAATGAAAAAATTCAAGGCAAAAGCGCCTTGAATTTTTTCATTAATTCCCTAAAATCATCGTCTGACAAATTACCCAACTTATGACTTAAACGGCGAGCGTCCACTAACCGAATTTGAGATAAAATAGCCGCGCTTATAATTTTATCGCCAGAAACAAACTGAAAATAGTATTTGGATTTCTTTTGAGTGTGAGTAAGCGGAATTGCCCAGAAAATTTCATTGTTAAATTTTTTGAACACAATCACAGGACGCAAGAAATCTTTTCCTCCGCCATCTTGCTCAAAACCTATATTTGCGCCGAGCGCGCACCACCAAATTTCCCTGTCATGAAAAAATGGACGGCGACCAATATCATTTACCTCCGATTTTTTACTGTGCCAATTCTGAAAATCTTTTTTCATTGATTATTTATGCAATGTTTCCAATTTTCAATATAATATCACATCCTAATCGACAATAAAAATCAGAAAAAGTCGCTCTGACTCCCTGACTGCAAACCCCCTTCAGTCCCCCTTGTCATTGGGAAAACCGGAGTAGTTACTTGGCGGTTTCACCGCCAAGCGCTCTGTGGGTATCAGATACCCACAGAATTTGGGCAACGCAAAAACCCCTCTCGAAAGAGAGGGGTTTTTGTTAACCATCTTCTTGGTTGAGCTTAGCTTTAGCTAAGCGAAACCGGAGAAGTCACAAGAGGTTATTAGAATGTGCCTTTAGTCAACTGAACAGGGCTGGTGTAGAAGGTGTCAATCCCCCAAGTCTGGTTGGTAATAGTTACATCTCCGACGACGCTGTCAATGTTTGCAATAGCGCCGAATAGAGCTTGGCTAGAACCTAGGCTTGAGTTGTTTGAATATATTACACCCGTCAATGTTACTGTGTATTCACCGGCATCACCCACTGAAGAATCCGTCGGTGAAGTCTGAATGGTAGGAGTTACAGAAATGGAATTGGCCGCAGTGTAAGCGCCGTTGGCCGCAGTGGTGGAAGCAAACACAAAAGTGAAGTTTCCTGCTGTCGGCTTAGTCATAGATCCACCATCAGCTTTAGCTTTCAAGACAATCGTAGCTGTGACAGAGCTTGAAGCGACTCCGACCACACCGGCAGTTCCGTTAGCTGAAGCGCTAACCAATGACCATTTAGGAACGGCTGAATACATATATTGGTCATTTCCGGCTATTACGCTTGAAGGTCCGGCATTGCCTGTTGAGCCGTCCGGTTTCTCATAGACAACATCGGCGGCTGTCGCGGCGATGCTTGTGCTAGCCGCTTGACCGCTAACCGTTGTAGGGAAAGTGGCGCGAACCGTCAAAGTCTTAGTTGCATCCTTGGCAACCGCGACTGTCAAACCGCTGAATGTTATTTTCTCGGAAGCGTCTGAGCTTGTATCACTGACAGTCTGCGATCCTAGAACGGTGCTGCCATCCAACAATTCAAGTGTTGAAGGCATACCTGTTGTGGTTGTCGCCCTGACTGTAACTTTTACAGTTGTGATTGTTGCGTTACCTGTCGTGGCTTTGAAATCAATCGCTTGCATTGTAAGATTCTGCACTCCGTCAGTTGAGCTTACTTTGCTGTTGTTTGATTTCGGAGTTGAAGCGACATTGGCTGAAGTGGTCAATGTTGAAGCGCCAGCTGAATTAAAGGTGTGTGTTCTGACATTTGCGGCCGCTGACATATCGGTGTAAGACTGAAGCCCCAAAGTGTCATAAGCTCTTATGTTCTGGCTGTTTCCGGTGTATCCTCTAATCGTCATAACTCTAGCCGTATCGCTTGAGCTGATGGAAGCGGTGTTCACTTTGAAAGTCAAAGTTTTCGTCGCGTCTTTTGAAACTTTGAAGTTCATACCCGAGATAATGATGTGGTACAAGTCGCTTGAATCTTTGTTGAAATCAGATGATGAAAGCGATTTGCTCACAAGAAGAGTGTCGCCGTCATAAGCGCTGATTCCCGTTATAAATGAAGAAGGATTCTGGGCAGTGCCTGAAACGGTTACCGCTACTTGCAAATCCGCTCTGTCAACCGTCATATCTGAACCGATAGCCTTAACTTCAATTCCGTACGCAGAGTAGTTGGTTGAAGTTCGGACATTGGCATTGTCAGCCGGTGTGGCTGAAAGCTTGGTTGTGATCAAACCTTCCGTGCCTCCGACGGTGCTGACTGAGCTTGCTACTGAAGAAGCGGCTGAGCTTGCTACTGAAGAAACCGAACTCGCGCTTGAAGCTGAAACAGCGTTCAGTGAGGCTCTTGTCGCGGCGTCAACCATACCTGTGGCTGAAATACCTTTTATTATCTGGTATTTCATAACGGCTGATTTTGTAAGAGCGCCGAAGTATGAAGATTCATTTCCAGGCGAACCGGCTCCGCTTGAAGCAACTTGCGTTCTTGAGTCCGTATTCAAGGATTTTTGCAAATTCGTTACTTCTGTTCCTCTGCTTCCCACTTTAAGGTCTAGAGTGAAGCTTGAAGTTGTCGTGTATCCGGATACAGCGGCTCTCGCTTGAGCGGCTTTGTCTGAAGAAATAATTCCGAGGCTGATAAAGAGCTCAACCAATTGGCTTAGGGAGACTCCCTGAGCGTTAGCGGATGTAGCTCCGATTCCCACAAAAAGAGAAAGAGCCATAGTGAAACCTACAACTCCCGCAACTATTTTTGCAGTTTTTGATTTTGTAAAATAACTCATAATTTTTAATGCTAATTTTCTTTATAATTTCTTTTCAGCTTACTTATAAAACTAATAATTTTAGAAAAGAAATTATTTTTGGCTAAAACATTTTTAAAATGTTCGCCTGAACGCGATTGATTCCAACGACTTCGCGACCTGACTTAACTACTTAACTGACTGTTTAAAACGATTGGAAACTTTTTACAGTTCCCTTTCGCGTTCTATCACCAAACCAGCTATCTTATATTTTTGCGGGCATTTATTTGCCGGCAAGATCGACACAAGATTGGCTGGCTTAGCTAACTAAATTTGATCTGACAATCTGCCATTGGCTAACAACAATCCGAAATAAGACTTTCAGAAAAACTAAAATTCTCTATTTAATTTTCAACGACCTTATTCTTAACTTTCTTACTGAAAAATTTACTTACTTTTTTATTCCGTGCTTTGATAATTACTTTAAAAAATAATTATCAATCGTAAGTATAATCCCTATCTAATAGTTCTGCAAAATGAAATCTGTGGATAACTGCCGAATCGGCTTTTTAAGCCTTGTTTTCAGCCTTTGAAGCCGTATTTTGACAGAATTATCCATCAGTTCATAATAATTGCAAAAATATGAAGAAAAGTCAATCGGCAGAAGGTTTTAGGTGGTAGGTGGTAGGGATTAGGTTGTGGGTGGTAGGTTGTAGGTGGTAGGTTTTTAGCTTCTTAGTGAAGAGGTTAGGAAGATAGAAAAATAGAAAATTTTCGTCACCTCTGTCATTCCCGTGAAGACGGGAATCTAGGGTATTTCTTGCTGACTCTGGATTCCCGCCGGAGCCTGCCCTCCGTGAAGACGGTGAGGCGGGAATGACAGAAGGAACTAAATAACCTACCGTTCCATCTTTTCCGTCCTACAACCTACTACCTAAAACCTACAACCTAGTCCTCACTGTCCTTTACGAAGCCAGAGAATACTTGCTCCATCTTCTTTCGCCTTCTTTCTTAAGGACACCTTTATCAACCAAACTTAACAGCTCTCTTTGAATCGTCTTCTCACTGCAATCCGAAACTATACTTGAAACATCTTTTACGCTAATTTCTTTAGTCTTTTTCAAGAGATTTATTATAACTTCATACCTTTTATTTTTGTCCTTAATAGTATGTCCTTTAATAAAGGACATACTCACCTTTTCTTCTTTATTATTGTCCTTTATCGGGAAATGTCCTTTAAGTGAATTTGCTTCAAGAGCAGTCTCCTTGCCTGAATTTTGTTCAATCGTTTTTCTAATGTCCTTTTCATTTAAAATGGTGTCTGTCTGCGCCAATTTGCTGCGGCTGTCGGAATAATCTTCGGACGTTTCAAAAAAATTTTTTGATAACAGAAACTTGGAGTTCAAACCTCTTTCTTTTAATTCAACCAATTCAACGATTCTTTCAATCTCGAACTTTATAATTTCGCAATTCATAGGAGAAAAGATTCCTGAAATATTCGCGGCTTCAAGCAAAGAAATAATCTCAAAAGAGGCGGAGATGAAATTATTCATCGCGTCGGCGCGATAGCGATGTCCTTGATTGGAGGATAAATTTATACTATAAGACAACAGGCGGGTTGAGGTCTCTCTCATCTTCCACCTGATCGGCTCATTGTCCGATAGAAAACCGGTGATTAGATAAATTGCCGAGACCAGTCTTTCTGTCTTTTTGAAGATGAAAGCAACCTGCGTGTCATTTTGAAAAATACTCACAGTCTTCAAATTAAGCTTGCTGTAGCTTGCTTGATTTTCTATCTCTTTATTTTTATTGTTTTTATCATCCATATTGTCTTTTTAAGAAAAATAGTGTCTTTTAATTGTCCGTTAAGGCCTTTTCGCACTCTTGAAGTGTCTTATTAAAAACCGCTCTTCGCGCAAGTTCCACTAACCTATTTAATGTCCATTATATATCGGACATTAAAGAAGTGTAAAGACGAAATCGGCATTGGAAAATAAAATTTACACTTTGTCATTACCGTGAAAACGGGATTCTAGACATCTGCCTCTAGAAATTAAATTATTTTTTCTGCTATAATGTTTCAGGTAGTAGGGATTAGGTTGTAGGTGTTAGATATAATACGAATCTGGATTCCCGCCGGAGTCTATCCCGAATCTTGCTTCGGGACGGGAATGACAGAGAAGGAAAACTAAAAAATGGCGAAAAAATATAAAAAAGAAACAAAAGAAGATGATAAGAAAAATGATAGCGACGGCATTTTGAGCCAGTTGAGCGATGAGACGAAGCAAGCCGTGTTCGGGATAATTTTTTTTGTTTTGGCAGTACTTTCAATACTGGCGTCTTTTCATAAGTCCGGCATGGTCGGCAATAAAATCTACGACATATCAGCGCGGCTTTTGGGCGTAGGGTACTTTCTCATTCCCCTTCTTTTCTTGCTCCTTGGAATTTCTTTCTTGAGAGCAAAAAAGAGAGAGCTCAACTGGCTTAAAATTTCCGGAATAATAATTTTCTTTATTTCAGGACTTGGAGCTATCGGAGTGATTTGGACAAAAAAAGGAGGGGTCATCGGCAATGTCATTTCTTCCCCGCTCATAAAATTATTTGACTTCTATACAAGCATCATCATACTGATCGCGCTTCTCGCGATATCATCTCTCGTAATTTTTGAAACTAAGCTCAACGCCGATTCTTTCGCGTCGCTCATCAAATTGTTCCGAAAAAAGGACGCGGGTGAAGATAACAATGAAGAAGTGAAAATAATAAACGGGAACGATGACGGCAAAACGGAAGATGCCAGAGAGAAAGAAAAAGAAAACGAAGATAAAATGGAAAAAAAATCAAAATCCAAGACAGACAAGACGAAAGAAAAAGAAGAGGACGGAGAATTTTCCATCAAAACAAAACGAATTGCTTACGGAAAATCATACGCTCCTCCGCCACTTTCGCTTTTGGACAGAGACAGCGGCAAGCCGGAAGTCGGCGACATCAAAGCTAACGCCAACATCATAAAGAGAACGCTACTGAAGTTTGGGATTGACGTGGAAATGGATGAGATATCAATAGGACCTTCCGTCACAAGATATTCCCTCAAGCCCGCCGAGGGCATCAAGGTTTCCCGCATCGTAGCTCTTCAAAATGACCTCGCTTTGGCACTTGCCGCTCACCCGATAAGGATAGAAGCTCCCATTCCCGGGAAATCTCTGGTGGGCATAGAGATACCGAACAGCGTCAAAACCACAGTCGGCTTGGGCACGATTTTGGCGAGCGATGAATATCAGCTATCCGGCAAACCGCTTCTAGTATCTCTTGGCAAAAGCATTCCAGGCAAATGTTATTTCGGCAATATGGAAAAGATGCCCCACCTTCTTATAGCCGGAGCCACAGGCTCCGGCAAGTCGGTGACAATTCATTCCATAATCACATCTCTCTTATTTAGGAATTCTCCGGAGCATATGAAATTTATGATGATTGACCCGAAAAGAGTTGAATTGACTTTATATAATAAAATCCCGCACCTTCTCACGCCGGTAATCACCGACCCGAAGAAAGCAATTCTAGCACTCAAATGGGCGGCAAAAGAAATGGATAGGCGTTATGACATTCTTGAAGCGGAAAAAGTCAGAGATATTGAGTCTTATCATCAAAACATACTGGGAAGCGGGAAAATCGTGAACGATAAAAAAGACGGGAACGGCGAGGAAGAAACCATTGAAACAATGCCTTATATCATAATCGTAATAGACGAGCTGGCCGACATTATGCAGTCTTATCCGCGCGAGCTGGAATCGGCAATCGTAAGACTCGCGCAGATGAGCCGAGCGGTCGGTATCCACCTTATTCTTTCCACCCAAAGGCCATCGGTGAATGTCATTACCGGACTTATCAAAGCGAACATTCCGGCAAGAATCGCACTCCAGGTGGCTTCGCAAATTGACTCAAGGACAATCCTTGATACAGGCGGGGCGGAAAAGCTTCTAGGTGCCGGCGATATGCTCTACATCGGCGCGGAAATGTCCAAACCAGTAAGACTTCAATCCCCTTTCATATCAGAAACGGAAGTTAAAAAAGTTGTTAAATACCTGACCGACGCTTATAAGAATGAGATTCCGAGCGGGATAAACTTCACCGAAAATAACGAGAAGAACATCGCTTTTGACGCGATGTTTGAAAACGAAAGTATGGAAGACGAAGATGAACTTTACGAAAAAGCCAAAGAAGAAGTTTTAAAAGCCGGCAGGGGTTCAACGTCTTACCTGCAAAGAAGACTGGGGGTCGGATATTCGCGCGCCGCGAAACTGATAGACATCTTGGAAGAAAAAGGCGTGATAGGCCCGCCGAACGGATCAAAGCCCCGCGAGGTGATTGGCGGCAAAGACAATGCTGAACAATTGGCGAAAATCGGCGGTGATTTGCCCGACAATAATCCAATATGAGCAGAAGAAAATTAAAATTATCCGTTAAAATATTTCTAGGGTCGTTGTTTCTTTTTTTAATCTTAGGCTATTCTTTTTATCAATCAAGAAGCCTTATCACGGGACCTTTGATAACAATAAATGAACCTGAAAACGGATCCACTGTCACGCGGCAATTGGTGACTATAGCCGGCGCCGCCAAAAATATAAATAAAATAACCTTGGACGACAGACCGATATATGTTGACGAGGCTGGCGTTTTCAGTGAGAAATTGCTGTTGTCGGAAGGCTATAATATAATTAAAATAAGCGCGTGGGACAAATTCAGCAAAAAAACGGAGAAGACGATTGAGCTTGTCTATCGGTAGAAGGTTGTAGCTTATTAGTGGAGAAAGGAATATAGCTTTTTAGCTTGTAGCTTGTTAGGGAAGATTGAAGATTGGGGAAATAGCTTTTTAGCTTGTAGCTGTTTAGGAAAAATTAAGAGTATAATAGTAGAAAGCTGATAATGATAAATTAATAATTAAATAGAGAAAGTGGCTGTTTAGGTAAGATTCAGTCCTAACAAGCTATCTGACTACAAGCTAAAAAGCTAAATAAAACTATGATGAAAAAAGAAAAAAAGGAAATTGCGCCTAAGGCGACTTCAGCGAACATAGAGGATACCTTGCAGGCGATAAAAACAAAATTCGGAGAGGATTCTATTATGAAGCTCGGTGATAAGCCGAAAGTGAATATTAATGCCATATCCACCGGCTCAATCGGGCTAGACGCGGCGCTGGGAATCGGCGGGCTTCCCCGCGGAAGAATTGTTGAAATTTTCGGTCCGGAATCTTCCGGAAAAACAACGCTATCGCTTCATGTAATCGCCGAGGCTCAGAAGCTCGGCGGAATTTGCGCTTTCATAGACGCCGAACACGCGATGGATCCCGAATATTCAAAAAGGCTTGGCGTAAAAATAGACGAGCTTTTGATTTCTCAGCCTGACACCGGAGAACAGGCGCTTGAGATAGTGGACAGCTTGGTGCGGTCGGGAAAAATTGATGTCATTGTGATTGACTCGGTGGCGGCGCTTACACCGAAAGACGAGATTGAGGGCGATATGGGAGCATATCATGTCGGCAAGCAGGCCCGCCTTATGTCCCAAGCCTTGAGAAAGCTTACTGCCATAGTCGCTAAAAGCAAAACTATCGTAATTTTCATCAATCAAATAAGAATGCAGATAGGAGTGATGTTCGGCAATCCGGAGACAACCCCGGGAGGCAAAGCTTTAAAATTCTACACTTCCGTCCGACTGGATATAAGAAGAATAGCCCAGATTAAAAAAGGCGAAGAGATTATGGGCGGAAGGATAAGAGTCAAAGTTGTGAAAAACAAAGTCGCTCCCCCATTCAAGCAGACGGAGTTTGATCTTATGTATAACGAAGGAATTTCGCGTGAAGGAGAAATAATCGCTCTAGGCGAAAAGATGGGGATAGTCAAAAAAACCGGCAACTCCTACAGTTTCGGCGAGGAAAAACTGGGCCGTGGCTACGATGCCACTCGCCAATTCCTGAAAGAAAACGAGAAAATCACAAATAAAATTTTGGAAGAAATAAAAGCTAAGCTTAAGGAAATCTAATTAGCAAAATAGCTTTTTAGCTTGTAGCTTGTTAGTAAGATAGTGATGACAAACTTTCTTCCTAAAAAGCTAAACAGCTACAAGCTACTAACCTAAACAAAAAATATGCTTGAATACAACGAAATAGTGGAAAGAAAATTTATCATTCTTGACGGAGTGCCTTACGAGGTCGTGAGTTCCCACGTCTTCAGAAAACAACAGAGAAAGCCGGTCAACGCTACGAAGCTCAGAAATCTTCTGACTGGAAAAATTACGGAGAGATCGTTCCATCAATCCGAGAAAGTTGAAGAAGCGGAAATCATATCAAGAGAAATAAAATATCTTTATACCAATAAGGGTGAGTACTGGTTTTCCGAAATAAATGATCCGAGCAAAAGATTCAAGCTTGAAACGGAAATGGTAGGTCATCAAGGTAAATTTCTAAAACAGAATTCCGTTGTCAAAGCTTTGGTGTTCAACGAAAATATTATCGGACTTAAAGTTCCTATAAAAGTTGAACTTAAAGTCACCGAAGCGCCACCGGCTGTCAAAGGAGATACCGTGACGGGTGGCACAAAACAAATCACCTTGGAAACGGGTGCTGTCATCAACGCCCCCCTGTTTGTGAACGAAGGCGATGTGATAAGAGTCAATACAGAAACAGAAGAATACGCGGAAAGGGTTTAAGAAGTTATAAAGTAGAAAGTTATCAATTTCATAAAGTTAAAACGGGAAGTAAAAAAAGAATTTATCTTTACTTTATAACTTTATAACTTTATAACTTTATAAACTTTCAACTATTTATCTGGCTACATAGGGCAAGAGAGCCATAAATCTGGCGCGCTTCACGGACATAGCAAGCTTCCTCTGATTTTTAGCAGTTACGCAGGTCTTCTTTTTGGATATTATTCTGGCGTGCGGATTTAAAAACTTTTTTAGAATCTCCGTGTCTTTATAATCTATATGATTGATATTATTTTGTGAAAAAAAGCATTGTTTCATAAGTTTAATTTTTTAGATTAGTAGCTTATTAGCTTCTTAGCTCATTCAAATTTCTTTCCTAAAAAGCTACAAGCTACTCTCCTGATTATTTCATTATTATTAAAATGGGATGTCTTCCGGATTTATTTCTTCTTGAGGATACTCGATAGTATCAAGGTTTTCCGCTTTATTCAAGCTTTCTCCTTTATTAGCTGGTGATTGCCCCGATCCTGCTTGGCTGAAATTACCCGCGCCGGCTGGGGCTCCGAATCCGCCGGGTCTTGGACCAAACTGAACGCTGTCGGCGACAATTTCCGTCCTGTATTTCTTGGTGCCGTCTTGAGCATCCCAGCTTCTCGTCTGCATTCTTCCTTCAACCAAAGCATTTGATCCTTTTTTGAGATATTGAGCGGAAGTTTCCGCCTGTCTTCCGAAGACAACTATATTATGAAAGTCCACACTCTCCTGCTTTGCCCCGTCTTTGTTTTTCCAAACTCTGTTCGTGGCAAGAGAAAATGTCGTCACTTTTATCCCCGAAGGAAGAGATTTTATTTCTGGGTCCCTCGTCAGATTGCCTATTACAAAAGCTTTGTTCAAATACATAAAAATTACTCCGCTATTAGCTTATCAATGGTCTTGTCTAATTCTTCTTGCGAAATTGGGGATTTGATTTCTTTTTCCGCTGAATCTTTTTTCACCGCCCTTATCTCCTCTTTGACTAAAACAGCAACGGGTATTTTAGGAGAAAACAAAGTGTTTTCTCTAACGGTTTTTATCAAAAGAAACCTTAATATATTTTCATTTTCGTCAAGAAACTTCTTTATTTTGGCTATGGACGCCTCTCCAACGTCAAATTTAATCCAGCCGAAATATGCGGTATCAAAATTTCGCTTTGCCCCGCCTACGGTTTTCTTGATAGAGTAAGCGAGTTCGCGCATTTTAGGAAGTTCTTCCGATATGATTGAGGCTCCCTCTTTCACAAGAAAATTTTTAATATTTTCAACTTCATTGGGAAGATTCTCTATAGAAACATCGGACACGATATGATAACCGACTTCATACACCTGAAGATTGTTCCCTTCTTTTTCTTGCTTATTCTCTTTCTCTGCTTTTTTTTCCATATCGGACAGATTAACACAGGAGGCAAGCCAATGCAAGGATTAGTTTATGGTTTATAGGGACTAGGTTATAGATTTTAGAAAAGAGAAATCAATATCAATTTCTAATTAAATAGGACATACGCACTTGACCAGTTTTTATTAAAAATCTTACAAAATACGGCTCAAAACCCCTTTATTTTGTAGGGAAAATGATTAAACTTAACCAAGTGCGTAAGTCCTATAAATCCTGATTCCTAAAACCTAATCACTAGCCACTAATCACTAGAACCTAATCCCAAACACTCTCAAACTGTTTTTCAAAATTTGTTCTCTTGTTTTATCAAACTCTTCTCCGCGGATTTGAGCGATTTTTCTAACGACTTCCGCGACATATAAGGGCTCGTTTCTCTTCCCCCTGTGAGGAACAGGCGCAACCAATGGAGAATCGGTTTCCGCCATTATCATATCCAGCGGCGCGTTTTTTATCACTTCATCATAATCTCTGGCGAAAGTGATCACACCGGTGAAAGAAAGCGTGAAGCCGAGGTCAAGAAATTTTTTTGCAGTTTCCCAACTGCCCGCGAAAAAATGCATATTCCCGCGGAGTTTTGAGTCTCGCGCCGCGGAATACGAACGCAGAATTTCCAAAAGGTCGGCATAAGCATTGCGACAATGAATCATAAGAGGTTTATCCAATTCTAGAGCCAACTCTATCTGCATTTCAAAAATCTTTTTCTGTCTTTGCTTTTCACTTTCCACTTTTGACTTTTGACTTGCTTGATTATTTTCGTCTAAACGAAAATAATCAAGCCCGCACTCTCCTACCGCCACGACTTTAGGATTCGTGAATAATTTTTTGTAAACCGCCGCGTCAAAATCTTCGTTCCCGTCGTCCGTCGGATGAAGTCCGGCGGAAGAAAAAATGCCATCGTTAGCCGCGGCGTCTTTCGCGGCTTTTTTTGAATTTTTAAAATCAGTACCGACATCAATCGCCCAAATATTTTTTTCCTTCATTCGCCCTATCACCGCTTCCCTATCTGCGTCAAAATCGGGAAAGCTTATATGTGAATGAATATCTATGTATTCCGGCATAATCATAGTCAATCTTTTCTTGGAAACAAAGCCTTCTCGGGCATTTTATTTTCCCTTATCGCTTTTTTAATATTCTCGGATGTGCTCGGCATAAAAATCTGAAGTCATTCTCTCTCCCTCCCCCTTGTCTTCTTTGATGGTTTTGAATGGCTGTTTTTTTTGAATGTAAGAATCCATTTCCGCTATTTTCCGCCATATAAAATCCATCGCCTTATTCAATTCAAATTTTTCAATATATCCAACAAACTCTTTTGGAAATTCAAATTTTTCTTCCCCGAGTATGGGATTTTCCAAATAAGTCTCAGCCATTTTCATTATCCTGCTCGTTAAATTGCCGAGTCCATTGGCCAAATTGGCGTTATAAATGTCTTTGAATTTGTCTACAGTAAAATCACTGTCCTCAAAAGGGTTCAATTCGCGGGCGAAATAATAACGCAAAGCGTCGGCGCCATATTCCGAAACAATACTCGCGGGACTTACGACATTGCCGAGACTCTTGCTTATTTTTTGTCCACCGATTGTGATAAAACCATTCACAATAATTTGCTTTGAAATTGGAAGTCTGGCCGCAAGAAGCATCGCTTGCCACATTGCCGCCTGCTGGCGGAGATTGTCTTTACCGCAATACTGCGTGACTGGCCACCATCTGTGGAATTTGTCCGTATCGTCTGGCCAGCCGATGGCAGAAATATAATTCACAAGTGCATCAAACCACACATACATTATGTGTTCCGGATCATTCGGAACAGCAACCCCCCACGGCATTTTGCTCTTTAGACGCGATATGCTGAAATCTTCAAGTCCCCTTTCAACAAAAGCCTTGACTTCATTGAGCCGTGAAGATGGAATTACAAAATCGGGATTATTTTCATAAAGCTCCAAAAGCGGTTTCTGAAATTTGGAAAAAGCGAAAAAATAATTTTCCTCTTCAATAATTTCAATCTTTTGATTCGAATGAATAGGACAACATCCGTTTTCCAATTCCGATTCAGTCTTTTCCAGCTCGCATCCTACACAGTATTTCACTTTGTAATTTTTCTTGTATATATAGCCGTTTTTATCGCACACTTTCCAAAATTCCTGCGCGGAATTTTTGTGCCTTTCGTCGGTCGTTCTCACAAAATTTATGCCTTCCGACAAATTCAAGACGCAAATGAGGTCTTTGAATTTTTCAGCATAACCGTCCACATACTTCTGCGGATCCTGCCCGATTTCAAGAGCTTTGCGATAAATTTTCAAACCGTGTTCGTCCGTACCGGTATTAAAAAACACATTGAAACCTGCAAACTTCTTATAGCGAGCGATAATATCCGCCCGCGTGATCTCCATAGCAAAACCGATATGCGGATCGGCATTCACATAAGGCAATGTCGTCGTTATGTAAAAATTTTTACCGGCAATTGAGTTTTTCATCTCTCCTCTTTTCATATTTTTGTCTTATACGCGCCCTTTTACACATTCTGTGGGTATCTGATACCCACAGAACACAGAATATCTTATGCGGCTGATTTAGTTAAGAGATTTTTTCTCCTCGGTCATTTTCCCCTCCACCACATCGCGAAAATATTCGGTGATAGTCGCGGCAATCGGCACAGAGAGAAGCACCCCGAGAAATCCGGCTAATTTATATCCGATGACAAGCGCCAAGATGACCAATATCGGCGAAACGCCCACGACCTTCTTAACCACCAGAGGGTAGATAAGATGATTTTCAAATTGTTGAATGATGAGATACAGTCCGACGACAAGAAGACCGGCTGTCAGCCCCCCGTCGGCAAAAGACAAGAGCACCGCCGGAATCGCGGCTATTACAGGACCAAAGAGAGGAATAATTTCAAAAAACGCGGCGAAAACGGAAAGAAGAATGGCGTTTTTTACTCCCAATATGGTGAGACCCAAGTATATAAGGACTCCGACAATCACCCCGAGAAGAATTTGCCCTTGCATCCAATAACCTATTTTCTGCTGGGATCTCTTCCAAAGACTGATGACATATTTCTCGCTTTTCAGCGGTGTGATAACTTTCAGAAAATTCACCACTCCGTCCTCTTGAACCGCGAGATAAAACGACAAGACGACAATAAGCACAAAAGACAGCACGCCTCCGAATATCGCGCTTACCGTGTTCACAAATCCGCTTGAAAAATGGGACAAGACATTTTGGAAACCGGTTATCAAATCTGACAAGCCGGCTTTCTTGTTGATTTTATTTCCCGCCACATTGTTTTCCAGACTAGCCATTTCAAGGCTGGCGGAAATTTTTTCGGCAATCTCCTTTGACTCCGCAAGTCCTTGCGAGACATTTCGCGCTATGTCTCGCGACTGATCCGCTTTTTCTTTGCTTAAAGGATTCCAAACGGCGGTTGATTCAAAATATCGCGGGAAGGCGTTGGTAAAATTGAGAGTTTCATTAAGAAGAGTCGGCAGAAAGAAATAAAAGAAGCCGATAAGCGCGCTGAAAAGTCCGGCATAAGTGATGATTACGGCAGGCAGTCTGGCCACTCTTATTTTCGCGAACCACTTGACCAAGGGCTCAATCGCGGAGGCGATAACGACTGACGCGAGCACCACAAGGACAAGATCGCTCACCAAATAAAGAAAACCGACAATGGCGAAAATAACTATCGTCTTTATGATAGTCCCCGAATTTATATTAACAATGAGATTTTTACTTTCTTTGTCCATTATTGTAATAATATCACTAAATAAATTTTTATTAAAGCCAAAAAAAGCGACATCGCATGTCGCTTTTAGATTCAAAATTTGAGAGTTGGAAGAAATTCATTTTTGTCTTTGAATCGGCCGATTATGGCGAGATTGAGATATTTATCTTGGAAAATTTTATTGGCAATTTTTTTCACATCCGCGGCGGTGACAGCTTGTATCTCAATGATAATTTGCTCCGGTGTTTTTATTGATTTTTTTAAAACCTCCTGATAACCGCAATATTCGGCAAATGAATCCGAGGTCTCAAGTCCCAAATAAAGATTGCCCTGAAGCTGTTGCTTTACTTTGTTCAATTCGTTCTCGGAAATATTTTCATTTTTCAATCTCTTGAATTCTTCCATAATGGCGCTAATTCCTTCCTTGACTTGTTTATTGTCCAAACCTGCGCTCACTTGAAGAACCCCGTGATCGGTGTAAGTGTCATTTTCAGCTCGGACATAATAACAAATACCCATCTCATCTCTGAGTTTTTGGAAAAGACGCGAGCTCATCCCTCCGCTAAGCATAGTCGCCAATACTCTCATTGCCGGATTATTTTTGCTGTAAGTATTGAATGACCTTACCCCTAAAACGATATGTGTTTGGTCCGTGTCTTTATACTGCAATAATATCTCCGGCTTTTTTTGAGATTCAAAAGTTTTTGTTTTATCTTTCTTTTTGCCTCCGAAGATGCCACCCCATATTTTTTGAATATTAGCGAGGGTTTTTTTCTCGTCAAATTTTCCAGCGACAACCACTGCCGTTGCAGAAGGAACATAATGTTTCCTCCTATAATCCAAAAAATCGCTTCTTTTAAGATTTTTTATATTTTCTTTCGTGCCCGCTATGTCCCACCCTGCCGGCTGATCTCCGTAAAGCAGTCTCATAAAAATTTCCTGAACTTTCCGATGGGGCAAATCTTCATACATATTGATTTCCTCTATGATGACCCCTTTTTCTTTTTCAATTTCATTCTCATTGAAAACGGGATTCAAATACATATCGGAGACGACATCAAGAAGCATATCCAAATGCTTGAAATCTGCTTTAGCGTAATAGCCGGTATACTCTTGCGAAGTGAAAGCGTTGTATTGCGCCCCAACGCTGTCCAGCTCCCCACTTATATCTATTACCTTCGGCC
Source organism: Parcubacteria group bacterium GW2011_GWA1_40_21 (assembly GCA_000996205.1). Lineage (GTDB taxonomy): Bacteria > Patescibacteriota > Minisyncoccia > Phycocordibacterales > GWA1-40-21 > GWA1-40-21. The sequence continues at coordinate 27,854 of LBYO01000004.1, forward strand.
TCTTGGTCGTACCCTTAAAGCACATATGCTCAAGAAAATGTGAAAGTCCGTTTATTTCTTTCGTTTCGTATTTTGAACCCGCCTCAACCATCACAAGGACAGTCACGGTCGGATTGTCTTTCGTCGGAACGGTAATCACCCTTAGTCCGTTTTTTAAAATTTTTTTATTGAATTTCATTTTGTTTTATTTCGTTTTATCTATAATTAGCATTTGAGTTTCTCCTGTTTGTCCCGAAATCCTATCGGATTTTTCGGCTTTGTTTTCTCCGTCAAAAGACGCTTAATCGCTTCGAAAATATCCCTCATCTGCTTATCATATTTTTTCTCCATATTTTCTATTTTTTCTTTCAAATCTTTGTTTGCTGAAAGAAATTCTCTCATTTGCGTGAAAGTTCTGATAATTTGGATATTGACCATTATTGCCCTATCGCTATTTAAAACACTGGAAAGCATAGCAACGCCCTGCTCCGTAAAAACCAAAGGGCTTTTTCTTAATCCTTTTTTATCTGCGGCGGATATCACAATTTGTGATTTCCAAATATTAGTTTCTTCTTGATTAAGTTGAAACATAAAATCAACGGGAAAACGATCAATATTTCTCCTCACTGCCTGATTAAGCGACCTTGTTTCTACTCCGTAGAGATTGGCAAGATCTCGGTCTATCATTACTTTCTTGCTCCTAATCAAAAATATCCCTCTGACAATCCTCTCGTTTGGAACGGTTATAATTTCTTTATCACTCTTTTTCATAGATATCTTTTTTCAACAAAATTGCTTTATCTTCCGCAATCAAACAATATCACGCCAACAAATTTTAGACAAAAAAATAAGGCGAGAGGCTCTATTTAATCAGTTCGATTAAATAGAGACATTCTCGCCTTATGCCATTTTGTTAGGTTGCCAAACTTGATTTGGCTTCCTTAACAATTTTTACTACCTCTCTGCCAAACCCGAAGGGAAAGATGTAGCGTTTAAAAAAAATCTCTTCAAGTTTTCTTATCAGCACCGAAGCGAGCCTCATGTCTTCCTTGCACTGCTCCTTCTCATAACTGTCACTGGGGTCGGGTCTGATATTGCCAGTCCTGACTGCTTTGCAAAGCAGTTCCATTTCCTCTACACAATAATCCTTCCCTTTCAACTTTAAGATATAATTACTTTTTTCTATCAATGATTCATCCAAGTCAGCTCTGATATTAGAGCCCCTTGCCGGATAAGTCCCTTTTTCTCGTTTCACTCGATCCTTGGCGAAAATATATGTCGCCTCCGTCCTGTCGACATATTGCTTTATATCATTTGGCAACTTGCTATTAAAGTCATCGACCATGAAGTATAATTCTCCGTAATCTTTTTGAGACACTTTGACCCCACAAATCTCACCTTTAAACGAAGAGGCTTTTACCAACTTAAAATCTTTTGACTTCAGTACACCGTCTTTTAAAAATACATATATATATAAACTCATAACAATCCTCCCTTTCAATATTTTACCGCCATTTATTTTGCTTGGCAGCTATTTAACAAAGAACTTTATCAGACTCCTGATAACAGTTTGAATCCTTTTGTAAGGGTACACGCTTTTGACATTTTGTCAAGCGTTTTTGCCATAATTTATTTTTTACCCTTATTTTAAGCTGTTTTTTATGAAACTGGATAATTCACCTGTCTTTACTCTCTCCTGTTTGCCTGTATCCCTGTCGCGGACAGTGACGGTGTCATTTTCCAAGGTGTCAAAGTCTATCGTCACGCAAAACGGCGTGCCGATTTCGTCTTGGCGGCGGTAGCGTTTACCGATGTTGCCGTTGTCGTCAAAAACTATCGGGCGGATTTCTTTTTTTAATTCACTGAAAATAATTTGAGCTTTTTTCACCAGCTCCGGTTTATTTTTAAGCAGAGGGAAAACAGCAACTTTCACAGGCGCAACTGTTGGTTTGAATTTCAGGAAAATTCTTTTTTCACCGCCCATTTCATCTTCCGTGTAAACCTCGCAAAGAATAGCGAGAATCATTCTATCCAAACCGAATGAAGGCTCAATGCAGTGAGGAACAAATCTATCTTTCGTTTCTTCATCATAATATGATAAGTCAGCGCCACTCTTCCCTATATGAGCAGACAAATCAAAATCAGTGCGATACGCCAAACCAAGAAGCTCTTTTCTGCCGAAAGGATAATCAAATTCAAAATCTATGGTTCTTTTGGAATAATGCGCTCGGTCTTCCGCCGAGACTTCAAGCTCATGGATGCTGTCTTTGTCAAGTCCGATATCCGCAAGCCAATCTAAAATCTCCGTTCTAAAACTTTCAAAATATTTTTCCCACTCGCTTTCTCTCGTGAAATATTCTATTTCCATCTGCTCAAATTCTCTAGCGCGGAAGAGAAAATCTCTTGGAGAGATTTCATTCCTGAAAGCCTTGCCGATTTGAGCCATACCGAACGGCAATCTGGGATGGAAAGAATCCATCACATTCTTGAAATTAACAAACATTCCTTGCGCAGTTTCCGGACGGAGATATGACACGGAACCTTTGTCCTCCACTGGACCGACATTGGTCTTAAACATCATATTGAACATAATCGGAGAAAACCAATTTTCTGCACTACCACACTTTTCACATTTTGGAGGAACAAAAACATAAGAGATGGAAGGCATTCCCTTTTTCATATTCTGAAAATGATCCGGTGGAAAGCCTATTTGATCAGCCCTGTATTGAGAGTGGCATTTACTACACTCAACAAGCGGGTCGGAAAATCCCGCGATGTGCCCCGACGCTTCCCAAACTTTTGCATTCATAAGAATCGCCGCGTCTATTCCATACATATCGTCTCGCTCTTCAACAAACTTTTTCCACCACGAATTTTTTATGTTATTTTTGAGCGACAAACCAAAAGACCCGTAGTCCCATGCTCCGGAAAGACCGCCGTAAATTTCCGAGCCGGGATAAATAAAGCCGCGCCTTTTGCAAAGCGATATTATTTTTTCCATTTTTCCGCCTTCGGCGGTCTCTTTTTTCTTTTTGATTTCCATAATTGTTGAATAATAGACAAAAGAAGGCTATTTCACAACCTTATCTTCTGAATATTTGAAGTCAGGATCGGTCTTTAATGTAGTTGTAAGGGAAGGTCGCGTTTCTCCAACTGATGCGGATGTAAAGCTGTCCGTTCCGCTTAAGACTGATTCGTTTAGAATTACGGGGCTCTGTCCCTCATGACTCAAGCTCGGGAGGAAGGAAATTTGGAAAGATGCTTCTCTCGGCGGACCTTCAATACCCGCGCCGGCTTCTATGTCTCCCGCGTCCCAGACCACTTCCGCCCTCGCGGAATTAAATGAAATATTTTCACTGGCGGGATTTGTCTGCGAAAGCCATTTGACATAAAGAGGAAGACTTGCGGCGACTTTGGCGTCTTTGATCTTGCTTGAAGTGTTTGTTATCGTCCAGATCACCGTATAAGTCGTTTCACTTTCGGCTTTTGGAGGCATTGGTCCGGTGTTCTCAAATGGTCCGCTCCAGTGAATAGCGCGGGAAGACAGCCTTGCGTCAGTCGCTATTTTGATTATTCTTGTCGCGGAATACAAAACTTCCTGAGGGACATTGTCTCCTTCAAGCCTTTTGCCTCTCGCGACTATATCCAGAGAAATTGAAGGCTCAATCATAAGCGAGGATCCGCCGATATGAGAACTCAGACTCCCGAATGAAAAGTTTAAATTCCCGCTCTCGCCCGGGGACATTGACCCTAAAGCCGGATTATTCGTCTTGTCAAAGACGATGGTATTGTCAACCGACCTGTAAAAACCCCGCTCGGCGGAAACCGATGATTTGTTCAGGGTGTCGCCTTTAAACTTTATCTGAATCTCCGCGTCTTTAATCGGGGTCGCGAGATTGTTTTTCCAAGCGACATCGGCTCTTATGATTTTACTGCTCTCGGAAACAAAATCATTGGCAGTGTTGCCGTCAAGGGCGATTTGAATGCCGATAAAAGGCTTCTTGATTGAAACTTCCGCGAGAGAAGTGACAATGGGCGTGGCTATCACCTTCTCATCTTTGTCGCTTGAAATTCCCGTCGTAAATCTTAGAATCTTATTCTCTCCGTCCTGACCCTGCATCTTGCCGTAAATTTTAACGGTTTTTTTCTGTCCGGCGGACAAATCTCCTATGGACCAAAGATTATTGTTCGTGTCAAGCGATTTTTCGCTTGAATCAACAAAGACGAAACCGAACGGATATTCCGCCTTGAGCAAAAGATTTCTGATCGGATTGGAAGAATTTGAAACAACAGTAACGGAAAAATCAACCGCCTGATTGGCATTTATTTCTTTAAGGCCGGACACTTCAATGCTCACCGGCGAGTCGCTTATGACGACTTCATAAGTTTTTTCTTTATAAAAAATCGCGCTTGAACCGGAAATGCGATACTCCACGGTCACCTTTATTTCTTTTTTGCTTTTTTCTTCGCCGAAAAGTATGGCCTCAACTCTTTTTACGGCGCTCTCTCCTTGGGGTATATCGCCGAGCTCATCCCTCGTCCTCTTGAGCTCTGTCTTTAAATCATCTATGGCGCGCGCTCCCTCCGGATACTCAACGCGGAGATCCGCCGCTTTGAGGTCGGTTTTATTGTTGTTGTCAACTTTTATATCAAGGGAGATTTTCTCCCCGCCGGAAACCGAAACTGGTCCCGTTATGGAAATTTCTATATTGTTAGCCGAAATTGTGTTTGACCCCCAATAAAATCTGTAAAAAGCCACGCCGGAAGCAATTAGAAAAAATAAAATTGAAACAATAAAAAATTTCATCACAAAAGTCATTCCTTTCTTCTCCTTGATGAAGATTGGCTTTTTTTCAAGACTTTCTTCACCTTCGTGAGACCATTCGCCCGCCACATCATAAGATTCGCTTTTCAAGTGGCGGCTTTTCCTGTCCGTTCTCGCGCGATTATCTCTTGAATAAAGTCCTCTTTTTAACTTTTCAATACCGCTATTGTTATCTTGGGATTCCATAAAAAAAATTATACCACAAGAATTAAGTTGTAGGGACTAGTTTATAGTTTTTAGGTTATAGTGATTAGGTTGCAGGTGAAGAAGATGGCATCAATTTCCAATTCCTAATTTCTAATTGATCTAATCAAATCCCAATCAACAATCAACAATAAATAAGACTTAATTTAATTAACTTTTAATTGGTCATTTTCTTAGTTGGTTTTTGAAGTTTGATTAGAAATTAGATCAATTAGGAATTAGTAGTTTGATAGGCCACTCTTCCTTTCTTCCCTACAACCTACCTAAAACCTACAACCTAGAATTACAACTGCGTTTCTTTTAGGGCTTTGTTTATTTGGAGGACGGCATCGCGACCGAGAGGGCTCATTTTAGAAACAAAATCTTTTGTCCAAACGGCGGAAGAAAGAAATTCCTTGAAATCGGCGGATTCTGCCATATATCCGAGACTATGCAGAATTCTCATAATCAGCAAGTATTCGCAGTTCCTCAAGAGGCTCTCATCAAGATTTTCCTTTTCCAAAAACTCGCAAGCGGATGAGACATGGCTGAAAAGAATCTCGTTTTTCTCCTCGCCTCGGACAAGACGCAAAAGAAGCGCGAATGTCTTGGCCAACAATTCAAACTTATCACGACTTCCGTTCAAAGAACGGCGCAAATCATTTTCTTTTATCGCTCCGACGATTCTCCAAATATATTTTCCTTTAACCAGAGAAATTCTTGAATAAGAATAATCTTGAAGGCTATAGCGAAGTTTTGACTTAAGAAGCCTCACCCCTTGCGCCGTCGCGCCAATCATTCCAAAATCCTTGGTGAATATGGAAAAATATTTGTTCGCCTCGCCAACACTCTCCCCGCTCAACACAAAACCTTCAGTGTGATATATGTGATGCGTCATTTGTTAGAATTTATCGTAGCATTTCGCCAAAATCTCTTTTCTTCAGAATTATCCCCTCCGTCAAATAAATTTGATGCGCCATAAAATTTACTCGTAAATATCATGCGTGCCGATGTCTGTGAAAATAACATTGCCGTCTTTTAAAACCGCGAAGAAGGCACTATCTCCATATTTTTTTATTTATGAAGATTAGAATATTCTTTCTCCAAAAACGATTCTAATTTTTCCGTTTTTCCTTTTTTGTGTTCCTTTAATGCTTCTTCAACTCGCTTGTCCAAACTTCTGGCTTTTTCCCCTTTCAAGAAACAAACAGGGAGACTTTTAGCTTTCATGCCCTCATACTCTTTTCGCGAAATAACCACCAAATCTTCGTTTTTTGTTTTTATTAAATTTTTAGGGATAGTTATGGTATTCATTATTTTTATGGTATCAACAACACCAAAAAAGGTCAACGTCATTGCCAATTTAAAAAATATAGAATTTCTTCTTTATCGGCCGTATTCCTTAATGATCGATTCATACTCCGAGATAATGGCGACTGGTAAGTTTTTTTGAAGGCTGAGAGTAAAAATTTTAACTGATGTATTCGCAAATCAAATTTATCATCCGGAAATTGAGCAAGGTACTTTGCCCCAATTTTTATCATTTTTATCATTTCTTCGTCTCTCGGTTTTTCATCTCTCTCAAAAGATGTCTCATTGTTTTGTTCTTCTTCCGCAATATCGTGATAATACAAAGCGGGCGCATAAATAAGATTCCACAATTCTGCTACTGTGAAATTGAAATTGGTTTCTGAATGCTACTGTGAAATTGAAATTGGTTTCTGAAGCGTTTATCATTTCCAGGACTGTTTTATTGGTCATCCAATATGTCTCTGCTTGAATTGAAGCGATTTCTTTTCCAACACGACTGTCAACTGACTGAATCCCTAAATCTTGATATTCCTTTTTAAGCAACTTCTTTGTTCCCGAGAAGATGAACGCTGAACCAGTCCACCGTATATCATACGCTGAAGGCCTTTTAGCACACCCTCTGGGTGCGGAACTTTTTCCGCAAGCAATAAGCCAACCTGACCAATAGAACCCATACCGGTCAAAACTTCATTAATATCATTTCTGTTTTTAAAAATATCTTCAAATGGCACCCCAATCTTTGGATTGTCAAAAAAATCGTCTATCCAATGCGCGCCGTAAACAAGATACGATTTGGCGATAATTTCGCGCGGGTTGTCTTTTGAGGTGATTCCCACAATAAATGCCTGCACTTCTATATCTGAATAAACATGGACATCGCTAGTCTCTATGCCAAGTTTATTTAAATCAAGCATTTTGAGATCGCTGATAAAATTATTTTCTCCTTCTCTCACGAAATGCAAAATATTTTCCCAGTTTGGTACTTCGTCATATAGCGCTTCCAGTTTTGGAGCTAATTTTTTTTCAAAATTATTATTTTCCATCATTTCTGGCATAGAAATTTGTTTTTGATAAATTAAATAAAATTTTACGCTTCTATCTTGGCTTTTATCACAAAGCCGTCGGTGGAGATTTCCTGTCCGTCTTCCACAACGGCGTTGAATTCCAGTTTTTCTATGCCTGCTGATTTTTTGATTTCCTCGGCGAATTTTTCCATAAATTCTCTGGCATGGATTTCAGCTTGAACATACAAAATTATTTTCTGGCTGGTATTAAGACCGGCTTTCTTTCTCAAATCTTGAAGACCGCGAATCAAATCTCTCAAACTACCCTCTTCTTTGAGCTCGGGCGATATTTCCGTATCCAACTCAACCTCGCCTAAAATTTTCTCATCAAAAATAATCTCTTTGACATTCAGCTCATCTTTGATCAAATCCAACATTTCTTTCTCCACTTTATGGACTTTATAACTTTTGACTTTTAACTTTTTTAACGCCTGTCTCACTTTTATATTCGCCTTTGCTCTAGCCTCCAACCCCAAAGAAACAATTCTCCTAACCTCCTCCATATCCTCAATTAAACTTTCGACTTTCGACTTTCGACTTTCGACTACTTTTACCCATTCTTCCAAATGAACGCTCTCTTTATCCTTTCCTTTGCCGTTCAATTTTTGGTACAAATATTCCGCCAAAAAAGGAGTGAATGGCGCCATAATTTTTGACAGTTCGGTCAAAACATACTTCATCGTGGCAAGCGCGAATTGTTTGTCTTTATAGTCATCTCCCTTTACCCTTTCTCTTGATCTGCGGACATACCAAGTGGAAAATTCATTGATAAAATCTTTGATCGGGCGGCCAGATTTGACGGTATTGTAATTTTCAAGCCCCTCCGTCACTTCATTTATAAGAATATTGAGCTTGGCGAGAATCCATCCATCAAGAACATTTTCACTGTCTTCGCATTTCGTCTTGCCGTCATACTCGCCTTGATAAAGTTCAAAAAAATTGAATGTGTTAAGAAGAATATTTATCACTTTATTGTGAGCGTCCTTGATTTCCTCATCCGCAAATTTTATGTCTTCCGCCTGCATTATCGGACTGGTCATAAGATAATAACGCAAAGCATCCGCTCCGTACTTGTCCATATTCAGCATCGGGTCGGTGTAATTGCCTTTGGACTTGGACATTTTGCTCCCGTCTTCGGCTAAAATTGTTCCGGTGGTAATGACATTTTTGAAACTTGCATCGTCAAATAAGATGCCCGAAATGGTGTGCATATAGTAAAACCATGTTCTTGTTTGAGCCACATATTCGGTCACAAAATCACCCGACGGAAAACGGCTGCCGAGTTCTTTTTCATTTTCAAACGGATAATGATATTCGGCAAACGGCATCGCACCAGATTCAAACCATCCGTCAATAACTTCCGGCACTCTTTTCGTTTCGCCGAGACAGTCTTCACCACTGCAAACCAGATCAACTTCATCTATATAAGGCCTGTGCAAATCAAGCTCGTAATTTTCATTGTGCGGAAGCGGAACGAAGTCCAGTTTTCTTATCTCCGCGTTTTCAATAAAAAATTCTCCGTTTCCCCGCATAAGAAGCGCCTCTTTCGCATTCATCCCGAATGATCCGGCGAACAAAAGCCATGCAGGAGAGTCGTGAGTAACAATCAAAATATTTTTATTGTTGTGCCGTTTTTCAATGTCGTAAATAAAATCGGCGGTTCTTTTTTTAATATCGGAGTAATTTTCCCCCTGCGGAGTATTTTTTATAAATCGTTCTTCAAACGAAGTAAAATAGTCGGTGTATGCCGATATAGATTTTCCATCAAATGTTCCCGCGTTCAATTCTCCGACTCTATTTTCAAGAATAATGTCAGATGGCTCAATTTGGAGCTTCCGTGCGATAATTTCCGCAGTTTCTTTTGTCCTCACAAAAGGCGAGCTGAAGATGATGTCAATTTTTTCAACTATCAAATCGTCCCCCGCTTTCGCCGCCTGCTCTCTGCCTTTCTCCGTCAAATGACTTGAATTTTTAGAATCGGAACTTATGAAAGCTTTTACATTGTTATCCGCTTCTCCGTGTCGAACCACAAAATATTTATTGCCGGATTTTTTTGTTTTTTTCTTTAATTCATCCACAGAACCGACAAGTTCAATTTTTCCGCATTTCTCGCATTTCCAAATCGGCAGAGGTGAGGCCCAATAGCGATTGCGGGAAATATTCCAATCCGGAGCGCTTTCTATATTATTCAGAAATCTGCCGTGTTTTAGGTGGTCTGGAAACCAATTTATTTTTTCATTAAGCTCCTTCAGGCGATTTTTCACTTTTTGGATGTTGATAAACCACGAAGAAAGCGCGCTGTAATAAAGCGGCGTTTCGCAACGATGGCAATGCGGATAGGAGTGAGTATGCGCCTGTTTGGCGAAAATCAATCCTCTTTTTTCCAAATCTTCTTTGATGTATTTCTCTCCTTTCTTCAAATAAAAACCTTGGATAAATTCCGGCGCTTCTTTGTTGAAATGACCGCTTTGGTCTAAAAGCGGAATTGTCGGCAAATCGTATTTTATGCCGATATTATAATCGTCTTCCCCATGCATCGGAGCGATGTGGACGATGCCGGTTCCGTCTTCCGTGGTCACGAAATCAGCCGAAACGACATAATGCGATTTTTTATTGAAATTTTTTACCGCCGGAATTTCATAAAGTGGTTCGTATTCAAGTCCGACAAGTTTTTCACCGGAAAATTCACTTATTATTTCATAAGGTTCCGACAAAATACCGAGTCTTTCTTTCGCCAATATTAGATTTTCTCTGTCTTCAGTTTTTTCCGCCTGAGGCGGATCCGCCTCAGGCGGAAGATTTAATCCGTCAGCTGACGGATTAGATTTTAGATTAAGCTTGCAATAAATCAGCTCCTGATTTATTGCAAGCGCAACATTGCCCGACAATGTCCACGGCGTAGTCGTCCAAGCCAAAAGATAAGTATTTTCCGGCAAGTTGTGTTTTTTCGGATTTTTAACTTTAAACTTCACTATCACCGCTTCTTCCGTCACCGTTTTATAACTGTTATCCATCGCCACTTCCGCTTTGGCCAAAGGAGTCTCGCATCTCGGGCAATACATCAAAACCTTCCGACCTTCATAGAGCAAATCTTTTTTGTGGATTTCTTTTAACGCCCACCAAACGCTTTCAATGTAAGAATTGTCCATCGTCATATAGGAATTATCAAATTCCACCCAGCGGCCGATTCTCTCCACATAATTTTTCCAGTCGTGGGCAGTTTCTAAAACAGCGGAACGGCAAGTCTCGTTGAACTTTCCAACCCCCATCGCTTCAATTTCTTTTTTGCTCTTGAGCCCGAGCCTTTTTTCAATCATATTTTCAATCGGCAAGCCGTGGCAATCCCAGCCCCACCTTCGGCGAACATGATACCCCCGCATTGTCTTATAGCGAGGAATCACATCCTTAGCAACGGAAGAAAGCAAACTGCCGTAATGAGGCAGACCTGTCGCAAAAGGCGGTCCATCATAAAAGACAAACTCGCCTTTCGGTGAATCCTTTGCCAAAGTTTTTTCAAAAATTTTATTTTCTTTCCAAAAACGGAGAGTTTCTTCCTCCCTTTTAGCCGTTTCGCTTTTGTTGTCTTTTTCCTTGTCGTTATTGGTCATATTTATTCAGAGAATACCACAGTTTATCATTTTTCCATCGCTTTTCAAAAAAATTTCCCCACTTGGAAACTTAGTTTCCAAGTGGGGAAAAGAAAAACGCATTGGTCTCTTCAGGATATTTAATCCTAAAAAAACCAATGCGTTGATTTGTCCGTAAAAAATACTGCTCACAAGATCACCATCGGATGACCCCTTAATGCAGATTCGATGCCGGACGGAGAACTGTTCGCCGCTTCATTATTCGCTACTTCAGTGACTATTCTATCAATAATCTCTAGAGGGGTTTCTTTCGGCGCGCTGATCGGCTCCTCTGTAAGCTCCTCCACTTTTACCCTAAGCCCTAAGTTTCGCGCTAACCGATTAAGCGCGTTTGGATTAAATATTTCAGGAATTTCACTTTGAGAAATTTTCTTCTCAAGACAAAACCCTCTAACAAAATTCTCGATTCCCACAATCAACTGCAAAGACAGTCCATCTATCTTATCTCCAGAAAAAGGCATGTTTTCCACTCCAATAAATTTTTGAATCAAAGGCGGCCACAAGCCGTCTTATGTTATGAACTAAATTTTTCTTCTGAAAGGATACCTTGCCCAAACAAAAAGTCAACGATTAAGAAGGCGGGTAGCTTGTAGCTGTTTAACTTTTTAGGAAGAAAGTCTGGCGCTCCTATTCTTATTCTTACCTAAAAAGCTACAAGCTAATAAGCTTCCCCAAAACTACATCCTCTCCGGAACTTGAATTCCCAGAAGATTGAGGCCGTTTTTCATTGTCGCGGCGAAAGAGGCGGTGAGAGCAACCTTGTAAGGAGAAATTTCGTCGTTAGTATCCACTATCTTGTGTTTGGCGTAAAAACTGTTGAATGATCCGGCAAGTTCAATCAAGTAAGAAGCGATATAGTGAGGAGAATATTCCTTCCCCGCCCTCTCCACGATTTCAGGAAAGCGATAAAGCAATCTTTCCAATTCTGATGTTTCGGTGACGACTTTTTTTGCGGAAGCCTTTATCCCCTCTCCTTTGGCTTTCTCCAAAACAGATTTCGCTCTCGCGTAAGAATATTGAAGATACGGTCCGGAATCTCCCTCAAAAGAAATTGATTTGTCAAAATCATATACTATGTCGCTTCCAGTCGTATGTTTTAGTATTGAATATTTTATCGCTCCGATTGACACTTTTTCAATAATTTCTTTTTCCATCTCTTCGTTGTAATTTCTGTCTTTGATTTTTTCCTCCACGAGTTTTTGAGTATCTGTCATAAGCGACTCCGCCGTGATAACATCGCCCGTCCTTGATGACATTTTACCGCTTGGAAGCCGAAGCATTCCGTGAGAAATATGCTTTGTTTTTTCCGCCAAGTCCGGAAAAACAATTTCCATCGCCTTCAGCAAAACCTTAAAATAGTCATTTATCTCATTACCTGTCACGACTATTGAAACATCGTATTGATAATGTTCATCGTATTTTATTTTCGCCAGTCCGAGCTCTTTGGCTTCGTAAGTCGGCAACCCTTCCGAATTTATGAAAACCCTCGTGTGCAATCCGTATTTCTCTCCTTTAAACACGATAGCGCCGTCACTTTTCTCAAAAACGCCATTCTTCAAATTTTCCTCCACTATCTTCTTGCCAAAATCCCCTGTCTCTCTTTCAAAGAAAATGAAATCAAATTCCGTGCCCAGCTTTTTGTAAATTTCTCCAAAATGCTTAAGGGATACATCCTTACCCCAATCATACAGTTTATTTATCTCATCATCGTTTCTATCATAAATTTTTTTGTTTATCACCTCAAGCTCTCCGCTCTCAATTGCTTTGTTTATTTCATCAACCCTTCTTTTAAAATCATCAATTCCGCTAAGTGATGAGAACGAACTCGAACCTAAAGAGTAAGACATCGCCAAAAATTTAACCTTGTTTGTCAACATAGCTTTATCATCTGGCATTAAATCTCTTAGAGTTTTCATACCCAGGACAGCTTTTGCCACATGAAGCCCTACATCGCCTTGATAGCACGCCCTTTTCACTTCCGCGCCGTGAAATCCAATGATTCTGGACAGAGATTCTCCGATGGTGTTGCTCATCAAATGTCCGATGTGAAATTCCTTGAAAGGATTCGGGTCTGTGTATTCAATCATTACTTTCCGCCCTTTAAGCGATTCGTTCGCGCCAAAACTATCGCCTTCCGTAATCGCCTCGCCTACACTTTCCGCGAAAAATTCCTTTGATAGAAAAAAGTTAATAAAGCCGGCGCCGGCGACTTCCGCTTTTTCAATTTCTTTTATTTCGCGCTTCCTTATTTCCTCCGCTATCTTTTCCGCCAAATCTATCGGTTTCGTTTTTAATTCTTTGGCGTAAGCCAAAGCCGCATTGGAAGAATAATCGCCGAAGTTTAAATCAGTCGGGTGTTCCAAATGAATATCATCCGCCGTGATGGATGGCATCTTTAGAGCTTCCTGTATTGTATTTTTAAGTTTTTCTTGAATCATAATCATAGAAACATTTTAGCATCTGAACTTTGAATTACGAAATTTCTCCAACTTGGACGTTTCGTTTCCAAATTTAAATCCTGCGCTATTTCGGCGATAGCAGAATTAAGATACACATTTTATGTTATGCGCTTTTTATATTTTGGCGGGTTTTAGCCTATTTAGTTTAGAGTTTAGAATGATGCGTATAAAAAACTAGGACTTAACAATTCGCATTATTTTATCGTGAATTTCTTCAACAGACAGAAGTCTGCCGTCTTCCACGCAATTTATGAGTTTCCAGTCGTTCCTCTCTTTTGAGATTTTCGTGTAGACATCTATGACTTTCTGCTGATATTCCATATCTTTTTCGTGTCCGTCTTTAGCGCCCTTTGCGCTTTCGCCTCCGATGTAGGCGCGAGCTTCCTTTTTCTCCACGAGATGGGATGATATTTCAACGGGCACATAAAGATAAATCACCAAAGTCGGTTTGGGAAGCTTCAGCTCGCCGTATTCCATCTGTTCAAGCCATGAAATAAACTCATCTCTTTTGTCTTCAGGAAGTTTTGACGCTTGATGCCCGATATTGCTCGGAATGTATCTGTTGCAGATGACAACGCCTTTCTCAAGAGCTTTGTTGAGCTCATCTCTGGCGGCGATCCGATCAAGCGCGTAAGGAAGCGAAGCGATGTAAGGCGAAAGTAATAATGGGTCGCCGAACTCTCCTTTCAGATAGCGTCCCACTAGCTTGCCCGCCAAAGTTTTTTCATATTGAGGAAAATCAAAAAAAGCGACTTTGGTTTCCTTGCTCAATCTGTCCACCAAAAGTTTCGCCTGCGTCCCCTTGCCCGCCCCGTCCCCACCTTCAATAACGATAAATTTATGTTTTAATCCCATTTAATTACATTATCGTCCATTTAAGACCAGAAGGCAACCACCATTTTCCCATCCTCTGATTCCGTGGGTATCTGATATCCACAGACCGTCTGTGGATATCAGATACCCACGGAATCTAAGAAGAAGAGTGGGTGAAAAAAATTTCTTCTATATTTGGCTGTTTTTAATAATCGGTTATAATATCTAAATGGCATTATCGGACAAAAAAACAAAGGGCGCTAAATTCGCTAAAGTTCACAAACGCCCGAATTGGGATGAATATTTTATTGAGATGACTGAATTTGTCGGCCGGCGCGGGACATGCGATCGAGGGCAGGCGGGAGCGATTATTGTCAAAGATAAGAGGATTCTTGCAACCGGATATGTCGGTTCGCCTATGGGACTTCCTCATTGCGACGAAGCCGGCCACGAGATGCACACGGTTATACAAGAAAATGGAATTCAGTCGCGCCATTGCATCCGCACCGCCCACGCTGAATTAAACGCCGTTGCTAACGCCGCTCGCTTCGGTGTCACTATTGATGGAGCGACTTTATATTGCAAAATGTTTCCTTGTTATGTATGCGCTAAAACAATTATAAATTCCGGCATCAAACGAGTGGTGTGCATGAAAGATTATCATGCCAGCAAGCGATCAAAAGAAATTTTTAAAGAAGCTGGCGTTGAGTTTGAAATTCTAAACAAAGGTACGGAGGCTTACTCCGATATGTAATTATGATAAACATTAAAGAATTGCAAAAAGAGGTTATGCGCAATAAGATTGAAAAAGGTTTCAATACTACCGATGTGGCGCTTGAATTTTGCCGCGCTCACGAAGAGCTCTCGGAAGCATTTTCAAAATTCAACAGAAATCATCCGGGTGTTGCCGAAGAATTCGCCGATGTGGCTGTTTTTCTGCTTGGCATGTCGGAAATTCTGGGTTTTGATCTAGAGAAAGAGCTTATCAGAAAAATAGAGATAAATAAAAATCGGAAATATAAAAAAGAAAAATCTCCAGACGGGAAAGACGTTTTTATTCGCGTTAGGACGGAAGAAGATCCTTAAAAAAGAATCTTCATGGAATCCAGCGATAACTTTCTAAGACCTTACAAAACAAAGAATAAAAGAAATAATTACTTTCCAATGACACAAACAACCCAACTCTACCAGCCGGAAAAATATAAAGTTTATTTAGGAAAAGGCCAGTCAATCGGCTTCTGCACCGTTTGGAATGAACCTGAATCCGTTTTTAATAAGTCAAAAATAATAAGGGATAATTCGGTGATGCTCGGCACTCTTTACAGCCGACAAGGCGTCAGTATTATTTTGCGGAACCTCGCGCTAAATCCCAAAATCAGAACCGTCTACCTCTGGGGGAACGGGACGCTTTCAAATTCCAAGTTCGGAATTGCCGGAAGATCAACCTTGACGAACCTCTGGCAAAAAGGACTTTCAGACGACGGCACTATCGACGGAACTCAGTTTAAAATTGAAAAAGAAATTGACGCCAAAACAGTCAAGAAAATAATAAATAATGTTAAGCTCGCGGATGTGAGCGACAAATCCATTGAAGATGTTGAAAAACTATTAATTTCATCGGGCGAGAAAGCCGGTCCTTATATGAAGCCTGTGGAATTTCCAGAAACAGAGCGCGAGCAGATAGACATTTTCCCCTCCGAAGAAATCGGCTGGCTTATGAGAGGCAAGACGATCACCGAAGCGTGGCTCAAATTGGTTGAACGCATAATGAGATACGGAACGGTCAAAGGCACGCAGTACGGCTATCAGCAAAGAGAGCTTGTAGGCGCGACATGGGTCTCAAGCGAACCTGATCCCGAAAATCCGGACTTTTCTCTGGCGGGAAATTGGCCTCACAGCCTCAAGGAGCTTGCGGGGGCGACGCCGGAATCAATCAAAGAATATTTCAACATATTTCTTTCGGCAACGATGCCGACAGGCGTCTCTTACACCTATGGCAACAGATTGATGGCTTATCCGAATAAAAACGGAGAAAAGCCAATAGACCAGATTGAGGAAATTTTAAAAAAGAATCTAATTGACTCACCGGATTCAAGACGCGCCGTGGCGACAACGATGCACCCGTCAACTGACAAAGATAGCAAAGAGCCTCCTTGCATAACTCAAATCCAAGCGATTCAAAGCAGAGGAAGACTCCACTTTTTGGTGACGGCCAGAAGCCACGACATATTCAAATCGGCGATTCCAAACGCTTTCGGCCTGCGCACACTTCAGAAAAAGGTGGCTCGCGAGCTCGGCTTTGAGCTTGGAGAACTTCAAATAACATCACAGTCGGCGCACATCTACGAGCAAGATTGGGACCAAGCGTTAAAACTTTCCAGATGCTTTTTCTGGGAAAGAAAACCGGAACTCATCTTTGACCCGAACAAACACGCCGATCCGCGCGGCAATATGATAATCACGGTGAAAAGCAAAGAAATAAATGTTGAATTTCAAAGTCCTTCCGGCGCCAGTCTGATGACGCTTCAGGGGGAAAGCGCCAAAGAGCTGTCGGCGCAAATCGCTCATCTTGAACTTTTGAGCCTCTTTAGCCACATTATGGATGTGGCGATGGAGCTTCAGAAAGCCGAAACGGCGATGAAAAATAAACTGCCCTACAACCAAGACCGCCCTCTTGTTTTTTAGATATTAAAAGCGGCACTTGAGAAGGTGCCACTTTTGTTTTTTATTGGGTTAACTAGAAATCAATTCCCAAACCTACTACCTATAAACTACAACCTAGTTTTCTACCCCACCACATCAACCCCCATAGACCTGGCCGAACCAGCGATTATTTTCATCGCCGCTTCAATGTCATTGGCATTCAAATCGGACATCTTTTTTTTGGCAATTTCTTTGAGCTGCGCTTTTGTGATAGAGCCAGCTTTTTTCACCGCGTTCTTGCCGGAGCCTTTTTCAACACCGATAGCTTTAAGAATCAAATTGGTAGCGGGCGGTCTTTTCAAAGCAAACTCAAAAGTCCTGTCTTCGTATACAGTGATAGAAACAGGGACGACTTCTCCCATCCTGTCTTTCGTGGCCGCGTTGAACTTGCTGACAAAGTCGCCTATGTTTACTCCAGCCTGCCCCAAAGCTGGACCTATCGGGGGCGCAGCATTAGCTTTTCCTCCATCAATCTGAAGCTTTAATTTTTTTGTTATTTTTTTTGCCATATTTTTAATTAGGTGGTAGGTGGTAGGTTGTAGGTTTATAAGAAAGAAAAAAAACAGATTCTTCCTACAACCTAATACCTACCACCTACAACCTTCCTTTAAGTGATTATATTTAAATCTTTCTAACTTGCAAGAAGTCCAGCTCCACGGGCGTTTCTCTGCCGAACATAGACACGAGGACTTTCACCTTGCCCCTGTCTTCGTCAACCTCGCTCACCTTTCCTTCCAAGTCCTTGAACGGACCGTCAACTATCATTACAGGCTCATCAATTGACAAATCAATTTTATGTTTAATCGTATCTGAACCCATCCGACTGAAAATCTCCTCAACTTCTTTTTTCTCCAAAGGCACTGGGTAAACACCGGAGCCGACAAAGCCCGTCACTCTTGGGGTATTCCTTACGACATACCAAGAATCGTCATCAACAATCATATCCACAAGAATATATCCGGGATAAATCTTTTCTTCTTCTTCCACTCTTTTTCCTCCTTTTATTTTTATCTTTTTCTCAACCGGAACAATCACGCTGAATATTTTGTTCCCCATGGCGAGCGAATCAATTCTTTGTTTCAAGTTTCTAGCCACCGCGTTTTCATAGCCGGCGTAAGTATGTATAGCGTACCAATTTCTTCCTTCGCTTGTTTGTTTTGCCATTTTTTTATTAGGTTGTAGGTGTTAGGTTGTAGGTTGTAGGTTCCAGATTTAAGAGATTAATTTTCTTATCTTAAACCTAATACCTACAAACTAAAACCTTCTTCTGATTGATTATATAATCTGCTTAAGGGCGAGAGAAAAAAGAAAATCAAAAAAGCCCAAAAACAAAGAAACCCCTATTGAAACAGCGATAACAACTATGGTAAAAACAATCGCTTGTTTTCGCGTCGGCCAATTCACGTGCTTCAATTCCGTCTTTGTTTCTTTTATATAATCTACGACTTTCATATCTCTTATAATTAAATCTCCCTTATTAAAAACCGCCCCTTGGGGCTACCTGCATAGTAGCTCATTTGTGTGGGAAAAGTCAACCGGAATTAGGTTGTAGGTGGTAGATAGTAGGTTTTAGGAAAGATAAATATTATCTTAAGTTTCTGACTGAAACCTACAATCCGAAGCCTATAATTGATTCCCCTGCTTATCAAAGCGATATTCCTTGCTGCGGCGATATTCATTGGGGTCAGACCCTAATACAGTAATAATATCATTGTCTGATATGTTTAAACCATATAATTCACCACTGATGACTTCTTCTTTCCTCCAAAGTTCATTTCCATTTTCGTCTAATACAAACAAATTATCAATCTCTTTTTGCTCGTCGCCATCCTTTTTTATTATTCCAAGCACAACCGCAAAAAAATTTCCATTCTTTGAAAAGGCTGATATCCATCCCCTCCAATCCTCTTTTGTTGTGAAGTTAATTCCTCCTTTTTTATTTTTGGGTGTGAAATCAATTACCCTTTTTTCATTAAAAATTGAGATTGAGCCCTGAGAAGAACTTTTTGCAAGAAAATATTTTCCATTTGGAGAAAGACTATCAAAATAATAAAAAGGGTGTTCCTTTTTCCATAGATCTTCCCCTTTCCAATTTAGCACAGTAATTTCAGCTATTTTATCCTGTTGATATCCATCAACAATCTCATATTCAACATTGTCTAGTGCTATGTATTTGTTATTTTCAGAAAAGTAAGCTTTTGAATAACTTTTTCCAGGAACAGTTTTTAAAATAGGCAATGTTTTTATTTCATTTCCATTTTCATCAAGAAAAATAATTATTTCTTTTTCTATGCGAAAATTCTGATTTTTAGATTCGTATTCGTCTTTGGAAAATTGTTGGGTTCCTGATATTTGGATTTTATCTTTTTTCTGAGCGTAATTTAAATATCCGAAATATCCGCCAATACAAAACAAGCTAATAATAATAAAAACAAACTTAATTGACCCACTATCGTGGCAAATATTTTTATATCTCATAAAAGTTTTTTGTTATCTGTTAATGTAAATTGATTATCTTATCTCATAAACAATATTCACTTGAGAAGTAATTTTGTTTTCGCCTGTCGGAATTTCAGGAGCAAGAGTCGCCCCGCCTACCGCCATCACATCTGTGCTAAATTTCTCCCTGTAAATCGGGAAATATCCCGACTCGGAGAAGTTTATTATTCTCACAAGCTTCACCCCCAAACTTCTCGCCAGAATTTTGCCACTTTCTCTTGCGTCTTCAATGGCAAGGTCTCTGGCTTCTTTTCTCAATTTATCTTCTTCGTCAATGGAGAAATTCAGCCCGCTCACATTGCTCGCGCCCAAATTGCCGACGCCGGACAAGATAGTCCCGGCAGAATCAATCTTTCTTACCTTCACCTCAATACCTTGATTGACTTCATATCCGATTAAAACTCTGTTATCCCTGATTGGCGGAATGATTTGAGATTTTTCAGGCAATTTTATGTAGTTGTAGCGAGGATAAATATTATAATTTGTTGTTTTTATGTCTTTTTCTTCTATTCCTTTATTTTTCAAAAATTGAATTATGTCATTTATCTTTTTTGCCGCCCTGCTTTGAGCATCGGAAACATTAGGCGATTCTTCCAACACATTGAAAGTAAAAGTAGCAATGTCCGCTTTAGCAACTATTTCTCCTTTGCCGGAAACAGAAATGGTATTCGGAGAAGACACATCTCTGCCGATATAATCATAAGCCTTTATGTCTTTCGCGATTCTAACCGCAAAAAATAAAATTAAAAACAAACCCAAAGCGCTGATAATAAGTTTCATCGGTTTATGCCCGCAGAAATGACAGCATTTAAAATCATTGTTGTTTCCTTTCATAAAAATTTAAATCGAGATTATTGATAATTTGATTGTGAATAAGTTTAACAAAAATAAATAATAACCGCCACCTAAAATCACCTAAAATCGCGTATAAACTAGAGTTATTAAAGTTATAAAGTCCATCAAGTTCATCGAGTTATAAAGTTTGTAAAGCAAGAAATTTCAAATTTATAAATTTATAATTTTGAATGAATTTTGAATGACTTAATTTTAAATTTAAAATTAATTCTATCTTCACTTTACAAACTTTATGGACTTTATAAACTTGATAACTCATATATATTGAATACTGACAAAATATAATTGCACCTATTATATGTGATCGCGCCGAATTTCTGATGAAAACATTGGTTCAACGAAGATATTCCGGAGCATTGATGCTCATCCAGTCAATAAGCTCCCTCATCACATAAACTCCTCCGATCAAATTTACACTAGAACCTCGCTCCATAAGCACCGCGAAGGCGTATTTGGGATTTTCGTACGGGAAGAAACCGATGACCCACGAATTTACGAATTTTTTGAAAGAGCCGAGCTGCGCCGTTCCCGTTTTTGCGGCAATTTCCACTTGAGGAATGTTCAGACCGGTCGCGGTGCCGTAAAGGACGGCTCCTCTCATTCCCTCTCTCACGACTTGAAAATCATCTTCGCTCATATTGATAATTTTAGCGGCAGGATTGGACGGATTGGAGATTATTGACGGATTTAAAAGCTCCCCGCCGTTCGCTATCATTGAAACCGCGCGAACCGCTTGCATCGGCGTTATCTGAAAACCGTATTGTCCTATTGAAGTATTGTAAGTGTCTCCTATTCTCCACTGTGAATCTCCGAAATTTTCTTTTTTCCATTCCGGATTGGGGACAATTCCTGACTTGCCGGAGAAAAATCCCGCCGGAAAATCACTGCCGAAACCGAACATTCTCATATACTTTTCAATGTTGTAAATTCCGAGTCCTTTTTGATTCTCATAACCCCCGCCCACTTCGTAAAAATAAACATTTGACGATTCCGCTAAAGCTTTCCTCATATCAACATAGCCGTGAGCTCTCATTTCCGTAAAGACCGAGGGCTTCGCCGGATCGTAAATGTTCGGCACGGTGATTGACCCGCCGCTAAATATGGTATCCGAAGGCGAGATGATTTTTTCCGTGAGCGCGCCGAGCGCGACAAAAGGCTTCACGATGGAGCCGGGGGTATAAAGACCGTCAATCACCCTGTTCAAAAAAGGCTTGTTCTTATTTTCCAAATAAGCCCGTATCGCTCCGCCGTCCCTTCCGTCCGACATAATCTGGGAACTGTATTCCGGGTAATTGGCCATAGCCAGAATTTCTCCGCTTCGCGCATCCATAATCGCTCCGGCACCGCCGGAAAATCCGGCTCTTTGCGCCAAACCGGCTATTGATTCGTAAAATTTATTCTGCACCGCCGCATCAATTGACAAAGTGAGGTTGCCGCCTTCTTTCGGCAGACGGATCACGCTCTCCGATTGGACTTTCCCTAGAGCGTTTGTTTCCGTTATCTTCAAGCCGTTCTCGCCTGAAAGTTCGCCGTTAAAAAAATTCTCAACGCCTGTTTTGCCTATATAATCTTCGTTGTAATAAAATCCCGACGAATCTTTCGCCGGATATTTGACATATCCCAAAATATGAGAGAAGCCTGACAGGGTTGTATACTTTCTTAAAGCGAATTCTTTGTCTTCTCCGAAAATGTTCCACGCGAGCTCTTTGCCGTTTCTGTCATAAATGACTCCGCGCGGAGCGAATACGGTAATATGGCGCAAACGATTATTCTCGCTCCTATTTGAATATTTTTCTCCTTCTGCGATCTGAAGATTTCCGACTTTGACGACAAGCGCCACGAACGCCAAACCGAAAAAGACAGTCAAAAGAGCGATGTTGCGCTTGGAAATCGGGCTGACAAGCCTGCCTTCAAACTGATGGGTGTCAAATTTCGGCAGATTGCTTGAATCAAGAAAAATTTCATCGGGCTCTATCTCGCTTCTCCTGTCCGCGAGACGTCCGTATCCGTTGAATATCTTTTTTATTTTCCTATTTAACATAAATCATCTGTTTGAATAAAACTTAAGCCTCTTTTTAATAAAAAAAGATGAGATGAACAGAGACGCGGAAATGAAAGTCATCAAATGAGAAAAATCATACAGATTGGCAATCGGTCTGCCGTAAAGCGAGTCAATAATAGGTCCAACGAATATTATCTCGTAAAAAGATTCATAATGATAAAGCAAAAATAAAGCCATAACCATGGGAAAAATCGGGGGCAGTAATAACACCGCCAAAAAAAGCGCCACATCAATAAAAATTCTTATGGGCATTTTTGATTAGCTGATTAGCTTGTAGCTTCTTAGCTTTTTAGTATCAGAATCTTCCTAATAAGCTACAAGCTAAAAAGCTACTTATCTAATTTTTTATGGACTTTACGACTTATATCTCCACCAAAACCCATTTCAATTCGGATAAATTTGCCGGAATTTTAAAAATAATCTTCTGAAATGAATCAGCCGGATTTAATTCAATTTTCCGGACAAAACCGAAAACCGAAGTTGATATGCTCGGAACGAGAGCCGCATCTCCCTCCTTCACTTCAACATCTCGTGGCAATTTGGCGGCAAAATTTCCTCCGCCAAGCCCTTCCGCTTCCACTTGCACCGACCTCTCGCCGACGAGAGCGAGAAATTTTTCTCCAGGACTTGAGTGCATTTTTACCTTGGAAGATCGCTCATACGCTTCCTCAACTTCCCCGATGGCAACCGCTCCCTCATAAAAAACCCTGTCTCCCGCCTTGACCCCTTTATCCTTGCCGACATCAATTATAATAACATCAAAAGGCGACACGCTAGGCTTCACCAAAACGGCGGACAATACAAGATTCTTTTCCCCTTCGCTTCTCCCGAACAAAGCTTTTAGATTTTCATTTTCTTTCCGGATAAGTTGCAACAATGGCAAGTCTGTTTTGATTTTATCCAAATCCAAATTTAGCCGCCTGTTTTCCAAAATAAGCGACCTTTTTGAACCGATTATAGAGAAAGCGTTGGAAAATTTCAGGGCGGCATAGTTGTCAAACTTCCAAAAGGGCAGAGCGATTTTGTTAAGAAATCCTCTGGACGCGCCCGTAAGAGAGATAAAGAAAACCGTGGCGAATATGAATATAACCGCGATAATTTTAAGCCGCCGATTCTTATTTCTGGGTTTTGAATTATTTCTTAGGGGGTAATTCATCTTCATTTTGTATCAATACCTCCTCAAATTCTTCCAAATTTTCCAAGATTATTCCGGTGCCTCTGGCAATGGCCGTAAGAGGGTCGTCGGCTATGAATACAGGAATCTTGAACCATTTTCGCAGAAGCTCATCCAGCCCTCTGATCATCGCCCCGCCTCCGACCAGATGAATTCCCCTCTGCATCACATCGGAAATAACCTCGGGGGGAGTCGTCTCCAAAACCTCCTTTACCGCTTCAACAAGATTGTCAATTGACTGGGCAATAGCCTCTCTCACATCCGCATCGGTGATGATGACTTCGCGCGGCAGTCCCGTTATGAGATCCCTGCCTTTTATTGAAACCTCGGACGGCTCCATCGGCACGACGGAGCCCAGCGCTATTTTTAAAGTTTCAGCGGTTTTTTCTCCGATTAAAATTTTAAATTCGCTTCTTATGTATGAAATTATGTCGCTGTTGAGCTTATCTCCGGCGATCTTCAAATTTTTGGAACGAACGATGCCTCCCAAAGATATTACGGCAATGTCGGTCGTTCCTCCCCCGATGTCAATAATCATATTCCCGACCGGCTCTTTGACCGGCAGTCTTATGCCGATGGCTCCGGCCATCGGCTCTTCAACTATAAAAACTTCTCTGGCGCCGGCATTCCTCGTGGCGTCGCGCACCGCTCTGATCTCAACATTGGTGATGCCTGAAGGTACGCCGACGACAACTCTCGGTCCGAGCATTTTTTTGGAATGCTCTTCGGCTTTTTTTATGAGATAAGTTAACATCTCTTCCGTCACTTCAAAATCCGAAATGACTCCGTCCACAAGCGGCCGCACCGCCACGATATGAGGCGGCGTCCGTCCGAGCATCTCTTTCGCGTGGGAGCCGACGGCGACCACCCTGCCTGTTTTCTGATTGATGGCGACCACCGACGGCTCGTTGACCACGATTCCTTTGCCCCCCAGATAGACAAGAGTGTTCGCCGTTCCCAAGTCAATGCCTATTTCATTGGACATCATCTTGTATATTTTATTGAATAGCTTTTTTTTCATTTTTTAAAATATAAATTAAAAACATTTGGCTATTTTGCCAAAATTTCCCTTTGTCTCTGTCGCCGTTGAATTATCTTTATTTCAAATAGTCATCCGCAAAATCACGGAGGCCGCCTTCTTTCACTTTTGAAACCTTGCCGCCGCTCCTCTCTTTAATCTCAAAGAGTCCTTCGTCCAAAGTCTTCTTGCTTATTATGAGCCGGAGAGGTATCCCTATCAAATCCGAGTCTTTGAATTTTTCCCCCGCCCGCAAGTCCCTGTCGTCAAAAAGAACTTCCAACCCGCGACTATTGAGCGCGGAGTATATCCGTTCAGAAACTTTTCTGACTTCCCCGCTCTCGCCCCCGATTTCCACGAGATGAATGTCAAACGGCGCGACTCTCTTCGGCCAGACTAAGCCCTCTTTGTCGGAGAGGACTTCCGCGATCGTTCCGATGAGCCTCGTCGGGCCGAGTCCATAGCTTCCCATTACGACAAATTTTTCTTTTCCTTCTTCGTCAAGATACGCGAGATTCAACGCTTCCGAAAATCTAACGCCTAAATTGAAAATATTGCCGACTTCCACGGATTTTTTCTTTTTTAAATCGGAAGATTGGCAATTACCGCACGCTTTTTTACTTTCAAGAACCTCGTCGTTAATCGCGATTTTGCATCCCTCGCAGACATATATCGTATCTTCTCCTGCTTCCGTAATCGTCTGGAATTCGTCCGAATATTTGCTGAAAGTCCCGCCGGAAGCGGAAGTGATGTAAGTCGTCTCTCCTATGCCAACCTTATCAAATACATTCATATAAGCAAGCTTGGCTTTTTCGTAAAACAAGCTGTGCTCTTTCTCATCTCTGGAAAAGGAGTAAAGGTCTTTCATCAGAAATTCTCGCCCTCTCATAATTCCGCTTTTCGCCCGCGTTTCGTTTCTGAATTTCGTCTGTATCTGATACGGATAGAGAGGCAAATCTCTAAACGATCTTATGTGATTTTTCATAAGCGCGGTCAAGGGCTCTTCGTGGGTAAAGCCGAGTCCGAGCTCCGCGCCGCTTTTGAGCTTCGTCTTAAACCAATTATCCACCACGGCATCGTCCCATCGTCCGGTCTTCTCCCAAAGTTCTCTGTCTTGAAGCGCGGCCAAAAGAATTTCCTGCCCGCCGATGGCATTCATCTCTTCGCGAATCACGCCGTTCACTTTATTTAAAACGCGGAGACCAAGCGGCAGAAATGAGTAAACTCCCGCCATTTCTTTGTGGATAAAGCCGGCGCGGATAAGAAGCTCGGCATTTCTAGAAACTTCGTCTTTCGGCGCCTCTTTCCGCGTTTTGCTTAATAGTTGGGATTGCCTCATAGCCGAAATGATACAGGAAAAAAACACCGCGGTCAAAAATTATATTTTTCTCAACAAAAAATAAAAAAGGACCGGAAGGATAACTCCAACCGGTCCGCATCATGATTTACTTCTCTTTATATTCTTTCAGAATATTTAAGAATAAGTATTGCTTTGCGCTGTAAGCATAACCTCGCATTAAGTCCCTCATTCCTCTATATTCCTCCTCGTACCCAAAGTTAAATGAGAAACGATTTGCCCACCAATAATAGCGCCACCCCTCCACGTCAACGAACTCTCTCCAGTACTCGGGATTGAACTGAATCAGCTTTGCGCTGTATCCGCGACCGGCAGAGGTTACGGCTACACGAACCGGTCTAATGTCCACTCGAGCCACTCCAACCCATAGTGGAGTTAAATGTATACCGCCATTTTTTTGCGCCCACATTTTGCCGGAAATATGATTCCTTGCAATTCCTATTTCGGTCGGCTCCGTGCAGTTTACAAAACCAATGTAAAATAAAAAACACAACACCAGAAAGATTGTTATTCCTGCAACCCACTTCTTCTTGAAGATACCGAAATAGGTATTCATTTTTTCTCCTCAATGTCGATGGCGGGTAACTCTTGAGCTCCCTGATTCGGAGCGATTACCTGGATGACCTTCAGAAATGGACAATCTTTGCCTTCTGCCATATCAAAGGCGTAGCACTTCAAAATTTCTAGCAGATTTTTTGTATAGTCACCAGCGTTGCGACCGTGCCATTCCACAAATGTCGCCAGCCCCTTTGGATCAAATCTTACAAGTTTGGCGTTCAGCACGCGTTGATTGACGCTGATGGTCAGCTGGTATGGACGCAAATCGATTCTGTGCACACTATATCTAATCGGAGTCAGAACGACCCACCCTGTGTGATCTATCGCTTCAATCTCGCCGGTCTTTCGGTCAAAACTGAACGCCAACTGATGTTTGTCCACATTGGTCACCCATAAAGCCCTCCAGATCAATAAACCGAAAAAACTCGCAACCAGACATAAAATAACAATACCTCCGCATGTCTTAAGTATGCTATCCTTTCCTTCACCACCTTCTTTTTTCTCACTCATCTCAATCTCCTTTCGTGTTTGTTTTTTCCTAGAATTCTGCTAGGTCAGACACCTTTTCAAGGTATTCTACTGTAGATTATTCACATATTATTACTTCTGTCAAGCTTTTTTGGAGGAATAAGAATTTTGCGATTCAAAAGATTTCCTCGATTAAAGAATATTAACAGAACGATTAGTCTAGCTTATAAAATCAGCTAAGTAGAAAATTCCAAATTCCTAAAACATCTTAACGATATCTTTGTAGGTCACGACGAGCATTAGGAGAATAAGCAGAGCTAATCCTGCGCCGTTTAAAGCATTGGCGATTTTCGGACTAATCGCGCGTCTTCTCACCGCTTCAATGGCGACAAAAAGAAGCCGTCCGCCGTCAAGAGCCGGAAAAGGGATAATGTTTATGACGGCGAGATTTATTGAAATAAACGCGGCAAAGCTCATCAAGTAGACGATGCCTAAAGTTGACGCTTCCCCGACGAGCCCGACAATTCCGACCGGTCCGGAAATTTGAGAAAAATCCGCCTTGCCTCTGAACGCGTCAAAGACAAAATGGTAGAGTCCGATTGCCACATTTTCAGTCGTAGCGCCCGTAAGCTTGGCTCCTTCATATAATGCCTTACGCGCCGAAAGTTTTACAATGCCAACCGTATCCATAGCTATACCGATAGCTTTTCTTCCTTCAATAAGCCCTTCGGACGCCGTGACGATCGCGGTTTTCAATTCATTGCCCCGCTTGTAATCTATCTTTATCGCACCGCCGCTGTTCGCAATGAAATTTTGTACCTCAGCAACATCGGCGGTGCTTATTTTCTTGCCGCTTGACTCCAGAGATATTATGGTTTCCCCGCCGACAAACCCAGCCGAGCGGGCAGGCGAATCCGCCTGCGCCGCGATTATAATTATATGCGGGTCTTTTACATATGAAGCGTACGAATCGCGCACGGAAGTCGTAAGTCCAGACATAAAAGAAATGGACAAGACAATCCACGCGAACAAAATATTAAAGGTGATTCCGGACACGAGCACCGCCGCCTGTTTCAGCCTAGAGGCATTTACGAAACTTCTCGCGCTGTCCGGTCCGGCCATTGATTCTTCATTGGGATTTTCGCCGAATATTTTGACATAGCCTCCGAAAGGAATTGAATTTATGGCGTAAGTCGTCTCGCCGTATTTCTTGCTCCAAATTTTGGGCGGAAAACCAATGGCGAATTCATCCACTCTGATTCCGAATTTCTTGGCAACGATAAAATGCCCCAGCTCATGGACAAAGATAAGCGCCGCAAGTATTAATAAAAAAATTATGATTGACATGTTTGTTGGGAATTAGGTTTTAGGTTTTAGGTTTTAGGTGGTAGGTTGTAGGAAGAGAAAGAGGTTGTAGGTTTAAGAAATTTGGATTTGATTAGAAATTAGGTCAATAGAAATTTAATCGCCTTTTCTTCTTTTCCCTTCTTCCCTACCACCTACCACCTAAAACCCACAACCTTCTTTCAGGACATTATCTCCTTGTCTTTCTTCGCCACGACTTCTTCCAGTTTCTTGCTCGCGTCGTCAATAATTTTCTGCATTTCGGTCTTTAATCTGAATTTGTCGTCTTCCCCCATCTCCCCATCTCTCTCCTTCTTCTGGATTTCGCTCCACACTTCATCGCGAGCGGAGCGAAGCGATACTCTGGCTTCTTCAAGCTTGGCGTTGGCGACTTTGACCAAAGCTGTTCTTCTTTCGGTTGTCAGCTCTGGAAACAGCACGCGAAGACCTTTTTCGTCCGCTCTGATTGAAACTCCAAGATTCGCCAAAGTAATAGCCTTTTCAATAGCCGCCACCTGCGAAATATCCCAGGGAGAAACGCGGAGAGATCTGGCGTCTTCTATGCTTACGCTCGCCATCTCCTTTATGCCCATTCTACTTCCGTAAGACTCCACGACAACACTATCAAGAAGCGCCGGCGCCGCCATCCCCGTCCTTATGCCGGTGTATTCTTTCTTCAGCCACTCTTCCACTTCTTTTGTCTTGCTTTTTAATTTTGAAAAATCGTACAACATATTTTTATATTTTTATATTTTTATATTTTTAATCCTGCTAATTTTTTATTGATTTCAATGATAACATCGTCTGTTTAAAAAACCAACACAGCGCGCGCAGCGCGCTCAAGTTGAAAGTCTATAAAGTTATCGAGTTTATAAAGTTTCAGAAATATTTCCGATATTATTAATCAGCCTCTCGTCCCCACTTTATGGGCTTTATGAACTTGACGGACTTTATACTATAAGCGCTATATGCTCAAGAAGCATCTTTACGGAAGGCGACCTGTCGCCGGCATAATTCCGGCATTTATCTATTTCTTCAAAAATAAACAGATTTTTTTTCTTTTCTTCGCTTGAACCAGACTTATTCAAAATTTCCTTTTCAACATCGTTCAGAAAATCCACAGCAACCGACCTGCTTATTTCTTCATCGGCGATTTTGTCAGTTATTTTTTTCACCATTGCCAACCGTTCGCCCGCCACTGATTCAATGAATTTTTTCGCGTCAAAAATGTTTTCTGATTTTTCAGATTTTTCGTCTCCACCGAATCCTGCTCCTTGATTCAAATTCACGACCATCATCCTTGACCGGAGCGTCGGCAAAAGGATGCTTGCCGAGGAAATTATCAGGAAAAATACCGCCCCGCCCGCCGGCTCCTCAAACATTTTGAGAAGTGAGTTTTGCGTTTCTCTCGTTATGAAATTCGCCGCTATCGCGAAAATTCTTCGGGGCGCCGACACAGCTTTTCTTGACTGCATTTCGTTGATTGACCTCCCTTCGTCAATACCCAAAGTGTCAAAAGCGCCGTAATAAAAATCAGGGTTGCCTTTGATCTTGAATTTCAAAATATTTTCCAAAAATTCCCTTAATTCATTCAAAATATCTTCGCGCTTCCCTTCCAAGCAATAAGCGTGATGAAGTTTTTCCACTGAATCAGGAAGAACTGATTTCAAATCCAAAACTTTGTTCATTTAAAAATTATAGACCATACGGCAAACAAAGAGCAAATGAGTTGAAGAAGGTGGTAGGTGGTAGGTGGTAGGTGGTAGGTGGTAGGTGGTAGGTGGTAGGTGGTAGGTGGTAGGAAAAAAATAGGAAGAGAAGGTTGGTTTTGGATATGGTATAAAGTTTGGAATGATGAAACTCGCCGAGTTGCGTCATTATTCAAAATAAAAAAGAGACTTCAGTCGCGCAAACAAACTGAAGTCTCTTATATTTTAACCGGGGGGAACTATATCGTAGCAATTACCGACAGTGGAAACTCCTCTCTCAAACTGGGAACTCGTATTATAAAGTGTGGCCGGTAATGACCGCTTAACTTGTCGCTGTAAGCGATTGTTGGAGCTCGTCTTGAAATTTTTATATTCTGCCTTAATTTTTTATCTACTTCTTTTCTCCTTCTTGGCATTTTATTCTCCTAAATGTTTAAAAATAAAAGAAAAAATAACAGAATTAAAACGGAAACATTGTCCTCCTTCCCATTGCTAACCAGCGCTAATAAAGTACGAAGCTAAAGAAATAATATACTAAACTGGCAAGAAGTCAATACCATGTTGGTAATCTGTTGAATTTATGCTAGTGTTTTAGACACATCTTATGCCGAGGTGGCGAAATTGGTAGACGTACTTGCCTTAGGAGCAAGCGGGGTAACCCATGGAGGTTCGAGTCCTCTCCTCGGCACCACGAATCTGCGAGTGGGCAGAGGAAGCCCCGAAGAACATCGGGACGTGAGGACTCGAATGTCCTCTCCTCAGCAAAAATTTGTAGTACAATATAAAAAAACGCCCAGGTGGTGAAATTGGTAGACACGCAGGCCTCAGAAGCTTGTGGAAGCAATTCCTTGGAGGTTCGAGTCCTCTCCTGGGCACAAAGTTAGTCCACTAAATTTGTGACCAGGAAATGAGCAAACTGCTTTGCTCGTGTGAGAAATTGATGAATTGAAAATTTATCTCCATAAAACCTAACACCTACAACCTACAACCTAATCTGTTGGATTTATTCTCATTTTTGATATAGAATTACAAAGTTAAATAAACAATATGGTATCACCGCAAATCGCTAGATTGTTGGAAAGTTTGAAACAAACCGCCGACAAAGACGATATAGCCAACAAAGACGAATTTTATGTCAAAGTCAACGAGCTCGCCAAAAAAGCGGGTATGTTTTACGAAAAAATCCGCTATCTGATTGATTACAAGGAGGAGCACACGATCCGCCGAAACGCGATTCAAAGAATTTTAAAAAGAAATCTTTTTTTCAAGACCGAAGGAAAGGTCGCCCAACTTCTCATTCATGAACTTATAAGAGGCGGGTACCTTGAAAGCGGCAGTTTTTCAGAAAACAGAATTTCTTATGTTCAAGGAATAATAGACAAATTTTTGTCTCTCCAAAATTCTTTGGCTTCCGTGGCAGGAGGAGATTTGGCGACCAATAAGAAAATAATAGGCCTCGTGGCGAGTGAAATAGAAATTTATCTATTCGGCAGTAAGATTGAAGAGTCGGTCTTTATCGCCTTTTACGAGACTGTCAGGAACGATATAAAACTTTCTCAAATCCCGATAAGCGAAGACGACAAAGACGCGCAAATATACATTGCGTGCTTGAGAAGCCTTCTGAAAACCGACGAGCAAACAATCGCTTACCGATTATGGATAAGGCTTTTGCCTAATTGGATTAACATTAAAGACGGTTCGGAAATTCAGATTGTCGCAAAAAGTTTCTCATCTATCCAATCCAAGATAACCGCGAATCTTGACGACAATCTTAGTTGGAGAATTGCTCGGAAATTAAAAAATCAGGCCATATATTTCAACCTCATAAAAGAGATCGTAGAGCGTTACGGGGCCGATTCCGAACAAATTCTTAATAATCCGGCTTCTCTGGAAAAGCAAGCGAAAAATATTCTGGAGAGCAAATACAAAAAAGAAAACGGCCGAATTCGCAAAAGCGCCTTTAGGGCGATAATTTATATTTTATTCACCAAAACTATTTTGGCTTTCATCTTGGAACTGCCGTATGACCTTGCGATATTGGGGAAAATTTATTATCCGGCTCTGATAATAAATGTGGCTTTCCACCCCGTATTTCTTTTCCTCGTCACATATACGATAAAACCGTTGGGAGAAAAAAATACCGGCCTTATAATTTCCGGACTCAACACCGTCATTTATGACAATGCTATGTCGTCCATCCAAATCAGGGGCAAAAAGACTAAAAATTTTCTGTATTTCCTGTTTTTAATTTTATACGGATTTATATTTCTGCTGACTTTCGGAGCGGTCGTGTTCATCCTCAATAAGCTCAATTTTAATTTTATGAGCATGCTTCTTTTTATTTTTTTCCTGACTTTGGTCGCTTATTTCGGACTGCGCATAAGATACATTGCGAAGAATTGGACGGCCAGCTCCAACAAAGAAAGAACGCTTCGCTTTTTAGGCAATATCTTAGTTATGCCGATAGTGGAAGTCGGGAGATGGCTAAGTCAGAAATTTGAAGGTATCAATATCTTGGTCTTTATTATGGATTTCATCATAGAAACCCCATTCAAGGCAATGCTCAGCGTGTTTGACTCATTCATCTCATTTCTCAAGGAAAAGAGAGAGGAGATGTATTGAACGACTCAAATTGCGCGATTCGGTCAAAGATATTAGAATGAAGCAATTAAAATTATGCAAATAAATAACACATATAGCAATATGAAAAAAATTAAATTGAATGCCATTTTGGTCTTGTTTTTAGGTATTTTTGCCGCGGGCATATCAAATACGGCGCAGACAGCTTCAGCAAAATCTTCCGAGGACAGATTTGATAAAATCCCAGGACAATACATAGTCGTCTTAAAGGATAAAGGGGCTGACACCGATTCGGAAACGGACAATACCGCCAAAGCCCATAAACTGGAACGTATCCACACTTATAATCGCGCGATAAAAGGATTCGCGGCAAGAATAAATGAAGCCGAATTGGAAAAAATCAAAAACGACCCTCGCGTTGAATTTGTGGCGGAAGACAGAGCGGTTTATATTTCCAATCCCGCGTTTGGAAGCGAATCTTCGAACAAAGCTTCTTCCGTTTCCAAAAAGCCGGCGCCGCAGACACAGCCTCCGCAGACTGTTCCGACGGGGATTGACCGCGTCAATGCCGAGAACTTGCTTAACAAAGGTGCCGGTATCGGCGTGGCTGTCATAGACACAGGCATTGAGCTTTCTCATCCCGACCTAAAGGGAAATATCATAGCCAATAAAAATTGCCTTTCCAGCGTAAAAAACGGCAATGACGACAACGGCCACGGAACTCATACGGCGGGAACAATCGCCGCGCTTGATAACAATATCGGAGTTGTCGGCGCGGCGCCGGAAGCGAAATTGATAGCGGTAAAAGTTTTAAACCGAAATGGGTCGGGAACTTGGTCGTCAGTAATATGCGGAATTGATTGGGTAACGGCAAACGCGGCCAAATACAACATAAAAGTCGCCAATATGAGTTTGGGCGGAGCCGGAGCGAGCGACAATAATTGCGGAAGCACAAACAATGATCCTCTTCATAAGGCCATCTGCAATTCCAGAGACGCCGGCGTCACTTATGTGGTCGCCGCCGGAAATGAAAACAAATCGGCAAGCCTTTCTGTGCCAGCCTCTTATGACGATGCCGTGATCACCGTTTCCGCTCTGGCTGATTCTGACGGCGCTCTGGGCGGATTGGGATCCCCTACTCTATACGGAGCCGACGACACATTCGCGACTTTCAGCAATTTTGGAAATATAGTGGATTTGGGAGCTCCCGGGGTTGACATCTACTCAACATACATAGGCGGCAAATACGCGACCCTTAGCGGAACAAGTATGGCCGCGCCTCATGTGTCTGGTGTCGCGACTCTCTATATAAAAAATAATCCGTCTTCAACATGGGACCAAGTAAGAGATGTTTTGAAAGCGTTGGCGGAAAATCTCGGCTTCGGACACACCGACCCGTCCGACCTTCATTCTGAACCTGTTGTAAGAGCAGACAGTCTTTAATTTTAAACGCCTTGAAATTGTAAAATGGTACCCCAAATTGCGAAATGCAAAAATTCAGGTCCTCGGGCAGCAAAAGCTGTTTGCTTTTAAATGTTTTTGCTCAGCCAGACCGTAAATTTTTGCATTTCGTAATTCGGAAATGGTATACAAAATCTGCTATCGCTGAAAATGTGCACCCTTTCAAAAAATAAATAAATTAGAGGTGGGATAAAAATCCCACCTCTATTATGTAAATTCATCATCATTATTAAAACTTGATAGCGCCGCCTCCCATCGTTTGGCACACAGGACAACACCTTAGATGATCCCTAATTCTGCACAAATGACGAGGTTTTATATACTTCTCGCCATAAGGTAAAATTCCAAAAAAGGGCGTTATTTCTTTACAAGTCGGAATCTCCCTTTTCTGCCACGGTCTTTTAAACGGAATCGCAGCCCCCGTCTCAATCAATTTTCTTGCCTTTTCGCCGTATTTCATCTTCCCCCCTATCAAAATTCTGAATTTTATGGAACTAAAAACTTTTAAAGAGACTAGCACGCATTCTATTTTTTGGCAATACCAGCGAGTTTCATATCCAAAAGATCGGATATTAACTTGGCTAATTTGGGATGGGGCTGTCCGTTTATTTCAATCCAGCGTTCCCCGTCAATCATAGACGGCACATATATATAAATTCCCAAAGTTTTAAATCCTCCCTCCTTCATAATTTTACCATTCTCATCCATGTACGCCGCACAGCCACCGCTGAATTCATTAATTTTCTCATCCTCTATGGAAGTGTCCAGTCTGGAAAATTTATTTTCAGGAATAATATAAATCAAATCTTTCTCTTCTTCGCTTCCATTTATTTTACCGTTGTCAATAGTCTTGACTTTCAACTTAACCATCCCTTCCAACTCTTTTCTGTTCATAGCATCGCCTTTGACTTGGATAAGCATATTGATTTTATCTTCCTTGTCTATCGCAATCATATCTATTGATTTCTCCACATCATCTTTAGGCGCGCTGTAAGTGAAATCCATTCTGTTTTTTTTGCCGCTTTTATCTCTATTGTATTTATTATCCAAAATATTCCTCAAAGCTATCGGCGCCAGCACTCCGTGCTTTAAAGTTTCTCCTCTAACAATAGTTTTGTTTTTTTCCACCTTAAAGAGATCGTCATACAAATCCCAATAATCTTCCAATAAAATAAAATTATTTTCGTTATTCTTTATGAAAAAAGCCATTTCTTGTTGAAATTTCGCATTCTCAATTCTAACATCTTTATCCCTTTCTCCATTTTTTCTGGTCGCTTTATCTCTTAAAATCAATTCCTCCACGCCAAATAAAAGGCTGGTTAGATGAATTCTGTTCGGGTCTGTCAATTTTCCTAAAAATTTTTCTTTTCCAGACAAGATTTTTGCGCGATAATCTTCATCATCGCCTTCTCTCTCCTCGCGCAAAGACATAATTTCCTCCTCAATCTTGCGAAGGAGGTTTGGATAAGAAATTGAATCTAAGTTTTCAAAATCAGCCTCTTTCGGTTCGTCTTCCAAGAGAATTCCTCCTGGATGTGTCTTCAAATGATTCCATAATTTGTATTATATCCCAAAATTACAAAATGCAAAAATTCAGGTCTGGTTGAGCAAAAACATTTAAAGATAAACAGCTTTTGCGACCCGAGGACCTGAATTTTTGCATTTCGTAATTTGGGGCATAATAAACACTCCTCAATTAAAATTATCACATTTCGTAAACAACATCCTTTCTCTCCACGATTACTCTCCAGCCTTTCTTTTTTGCGCGCAAATATAGCTTTGAGTTGGGGTTGAAGCATATAGGCTCCGCGACCATTTCAAGAAAAGAAATATCGCCTTCCGTGTCCCCCACCCCCACCGAATTTTCCAAAGTCAAATTTTCTTTTTCAACGGCGCGCTTTACTATATTGGCTTTGTCTTTGATTAATTCTTCGCTTATGACATTTCCCGTCAATTTTCCCGCCGAATCGGTTTCGTAGAATCTCCCGTACACTTTGTCAAAACCCAACTTTTCACAGAATCCGTCCAGTATTCCTTTAGGCGACTGCGAAATGGCTAAAATAAAATATTTCTTTTTCTTTAACTTTGAAATCAAATCCCGAGTGTAGCGGTATGTCCTGTTTTTGTATCTTTCAATCACGATTTTCGCGGCGCGGTCAAAATCTTCATAAGCAATTCCTTTGATATTTTTCATAAAAACTTGCACCACCGCGTTTATATACGACTCATAATCTCCCCTCCGGTCAAGCCACTCATTTTCCTCCATCTCGTATTCTTTGCGCGCGGAAAAATCAAAAAGCTTATTTTCAATCATAACTTCCACGAGCTCAATCAAAAGGCTTGAGCGGAAAATAGTCCCGTCAATATCAAATATAGCGACTTTCCTTTTTTTCATACAAGAAATAATAACATATAATTTTCATTGTGGACGATACAGGGATTGAACCTGTGACCTTTCGCGTGTGAAGCGAACGCTCTACCGCTGAGCTAACCGTCCTTGATTTTTCACTTAACAAATTAATTGAATTATGCACTCCGCGGCTTAAAACACAGCCCCGTCAATAAATCTATCAGCTTTTCGGCAAGCCGAACGGGGATATTTCCAATTTTATCAATTCATCCCCTGTCGCCTTTCTAAAAATGAGTCCGGTCGCGCTAAGCATTATGCTGTTGTCCGACAGAGATTCCGGCGCGCCGTATTTTATGTCGCCAACAATGGGATGTCCGATTGAAGAAAGCTGAGCGCGGATTTGGTGGGAACGGCCCGTGAGAGGTTTGATTTTTAGAAGAGAAAATTTGCCGTTTGATTCAATGACTTCATACGAGAGCTCTGACTCTTTTGTATCTTTGCTTGCCGATTTATGGACAAAAACTTTATTCCTATCTTCGTTTTTTTTGAGATGAGAAATAATCATTCCCTTCTTCCGTTCCATTTTTCCGAAAACAACGGCGTGATATGTTTTCCCCACTTCGTGATTCCTGAATTGCTCGGAGAGACGCGATGCTCCCTTGCTTGTCTTGGCGAAAACCATTATTCCGGAAACAGGTCTGTCCAAGCGGTGAACAAGCCCCAAGAAAACATTGCCGATCTTTTTGTATTTTTCCTTGATATGCTTCTTAACCCAATCAAAGACAGACTCCTCGCCCGTCTCATCGCTCTGTGCGAGAATGCATGCCGGTTTGTAAACAGCGATAATATGATTGTCTTCGTAAAGAATTTTTAGGGTCATTGTTTTAATTGTTTACTTGGTCTTTACTTTATGGACTTTTCCTCCGAAGGAGGATCCGCCTAAGGCGGAATAGACTTCTTTATAAACTTATTCTTCCCCATCTGGCAAAAATTCCGGCAGGCAACAGTCTGCCGCTCCCAGACTCCTCAATGGCAAGCTCCCCTTTCTCAATCGCTCCGCCGAATTTTTTCACGAGTGGCGACAGATTATTTTCATAAGCTATCGCCGAATACCCCGCCGAGTAGCCGTTTATCAAAAAGAAAATCGGCGTATCGGACAAAACATCTTCGCAGAGTTTCATAAGACCGAGAAAATCATCTTCTATCTTCCATAATTCTTTTTTCGGCCCATGGCCGAAAGCCGGCGGGTCCATCACGATTCCATTGTAGCGAACTCCTCTTCTTATTTCCCTTTTTACGAACTCGCGCGCGTCATCAAGTATCCATCGGACAGGCTTGTCCGCGAGTCCCGAAAGGACAGCATTCTCCTTTGCCCAAGTGATGGCGGATTTTGACCCGTCAATATGAGCAACTTCGGCACCGGCGCTAAGCGCCGCGAGCGTGGCTCCTCCAGTGTAGCCGAAAAGATTGAGAACTGATACAGGCCGATTCAAATTTGCCGATTTTATTTTATCAATTATCCACCTCCAATTCGGCTCCTGTTCCGGAAATAATCCGGTATGCTTGAAAGCGGTCAGCTTTATGAAAAAGCTCAGCCCGCCTAATTCTATTTTCCATTTTTCGGGAACATTCGGCTTTTTCTTCCATCCTGCCTTAGCTCCGCTATGGGCGAAAACAGCATCGGCTTTCTGCCATTCAGCAATCGGCAAGCGCTTGTTCCACAACGCCTGCGGATCAGGTCTAGACAAGATAAATTTGCCGTATCTTTCCAGCTTTTCTCCTTCTCCGCTATCCAATAATTCATAATCCCCGCCAGCCAAAGTCTTAAGTATTTTCAATTCTTCCATATTTTGCCATTATATATTGAGAATTGCGATATGTCATTCCCGCGCCGGCGGGAATGACAATTCAAAGTGTGTAATATTTATTCACAATCTCAATCAGCCTGTTCGTTATCTCTATATGCTCTTTTTCGTCAGTAATTATTTTTTATTTATTTCCTCTTTATCCAGTTCATGGTCTAGAAGCGGCATCAATTTTTCGCATAACCCCATCGCGCGGTATTCCGCCTCAAGGCCTTTCTTCAAATCAAAAATTATGTCTTCCTTGGTATTTGTTGTAAATTTTCTGAATAATCTTTTTGTGCTCTATTGAATCTTCATAGAGTACTTTCATTCCTCTCCTTATCTCTTCTCTTTCCCCAGCTTTGACACAATCTTCCACGCCGAAATTTATGAGAGAAATATACAGAGAAATAAGAGTGTCTTCAACTTTTTCTTCTTCCATAAGAGTTTCAATCGCCGCCATAACTTTTTCATTTTTCATAGACAAATTATATATCCGCGTTCCTAAAAATGATAGCGCGGTTAAAAGATACTTATTATTCAATTCTCGTGCCCTTCATAGGAGCAGAGGGCACTGAATTTTTATAGTCGTTTCATTCCTTAAAAATTAGTGGGTGACCAGAGAGAATCGAACTCTCATTATTGCTTCCACAAAGCAAAGTCCTAGCCGTTGAACGATGGTCACCATTATTGTTTGTGTTTAAACAAAAACTTCTGTTTCTCTACATTATCATAGTGAACCAATGAATGGCAATTGTGACAAAGCCAAATTAAATTTTTGACATTATTATTTTTGTGATTCTCATCAATATGATGAGTGGCCAGCACTCTGACATCTCTTTCTCCGCAATAATTGCAAATCTGCTTTATCTTATATCGTTTTAATATACTCTGATAAGAATTTTTACCATCTTTAAAATTCGCATGTTTTGGACCGACAAATTCAGTATTTCTCCATTTGGTCTGACAAGATTTATTGCAAAAAAATTTACCGCTTTTTGAA
The DNA here is from genome assembly GCA_000996205.1 of Parcubacteria group bacterium GW2011_GWA1_40_21. Classification (GTDB taxonomy): domain Bacteria; phylum Patescibacteriota; class Minisyncoccia; order Phycocordibacterales; family GWA1-40-21; genus GWA1-40-21. The sequence goes on from LBYO01000004.1 coordinate 67,120, forward strand.
TGCCTTAATTGGGTCGCTGTTTTTAGCAATTCCTTATTACATATAAAACAAAATGCCTTATGTCTAACGCGAGTTCCTATATTTTTACAATTCCTTGAACAATATATACCCCAACCTTTTCTTACATTTGATGGTCTTGGATAAAATCGAGTATTACAAATTTTGCAGAATGCAACTATCATATTATTTCTTTTCAAATAATCTATTTTCTTCTTTTTTATAATGATGAACTAAAAAATGACAGTTCCGACAAAGCCATATTAGATTTTGCGTATTATTATTTTTCCGATTTTTATCCAAATGATGGACACAAAGCATCTTAAGGTTGTCTTTGCCGCACAATTTGCAGATCTGTCTGGAACTTGTTCTTTTTAGCAGATTTTTATATGAAGACGATCCCCCAGTCCAATTCGGATTATTTGCCGCTCTCTGTTGTTTTCCTATCCACGCATTACCGCAAACCTGACCACAAAAGTATTTTCCGCTTTTTGAATTTTTTAAATCCTTTAATGATTTGTAAACAGTTTTATCGCAAGCAAAACATTGGACGGTCTTTCCTTTTCTTCTTCCCTGTTCTGAACAATATATTGAACAATAGTGCTTTGCGCTTAATTTTAATTGAGATTTTTTCTTTTTAAATTCCTGACCGCAAAGATCACAGATAATATTTTCCATGTCTCCATTGTATAAAAATCATAATTGAATGTAAATACCCAATTCTGTGGATTATTTGTATCTGGGCGATTCCTCCTTTATCCTCGCCTTAAGATTTGATAGTCTGGCCAGCGCGTATAAAAGACTTGAGAGACGGTTAAGGTATGAAAGTGAATTGACTCCAACTTTTAACTTGCCTTCCTCGCTCACCTCCACTACCCTTCTCTCTGCCCTTCGGGCGATTGTTCTAGCAACATCAAACAGGGCGGATAATTCCGTCCCGCCAGAGATGAAAAATGTTTTGATCAGAGGAAGCTCTTTTTCAGTTGTGTCAATTATTTTTTCAATCTCTTTTATTCTGTCTTCTGAAATAGATTTCTGCGCGCCTGCAAGCTCGGCTTGAATAATAAAAAGATTTTGTTGAACCTGATTGATTATTTCCGAAAAGCTAGTGTTTAATATTTGCAAATTAACAGTTTTCTTATTTACCTTGCACAATCCGAGAAAAGAATTTATCTCATCCAGCGCGCCGAGCGCTTCCGCAATCGCTGAGCTTTTTGAAATTCTCTGGTCGCACCCAAAAACTGTTGTCGTTCCTTTATCCCCTTTTCTTGTGTAGAGCATTTATAAATTATATCACCAAGAAGATGGAAAATGAAAAAAGTGCTGTGATCATACACTTTGTGCGCAGGAGAGGAATCTTGAAACTTACAGTTTCTGTACACCTTTTCTGTTTTATCTTCGCGAAGACGCTCAATAAAACTATCAAAGGTCTTCAAGTCCTCACGCCCCGATGTTCTTCGGGGCTTCCTGCCCGCAAATTTCGCGGACTCAATTTGTGCTGTAATTATACACTTTGCGCGAACTTTCTTTGAACAGAATTAAGGAAGCCAGCCCGCCGCCGCTCGTTACCACTCGCAGCCCAGCAAAAAAGTTTTCTTTTCCTTTTAGAAGAAAAAATCCGGCGCGCGCAAAATCAGAAATGCAGAGAAAACTTTTTTGCTGGGTTCTGCTCTGAACGAGCAAGGCGGCGGGCTTGGCCTCTATTTTTTGCGAGGGAATGGCGGAATTCCCCCCACACCGCCTCCGCCATTCCCTCGCTCGGACGGACGGAAATTTTTGCGGCTACAGATTCAGAAATTCACCAACTCTAATCCCAACTGTACTTATTCGTTGTCCTCTGCCTTGGTGGTATTTTGATCGCCTTGATTTGAGGAGCTTGAATTTTGAGAATTATCTTTCTTGTTATCTCTTTCTTCCACCTCCGGCTGTTCTACATCCTCCTCTGGTTCATCTACCTCTTCCGGCTCGTCAGCTTCCTCGGCTTCTGCGGTCTCCGCCGCCTCTTCTACTTCTTGTTCTTCTTTCTGTTCGAATTCTTCTTCTTTCTGATCGTTCTCACTCATTTCATCCTCTATTTTTTCCTGTTCGTTTTGAAGAGAATTTTCAAGCTGATCCTTTTTCTGCCCCAATGCGTCAATCTGCCCGTCAATATCATTGAGCTGTGCTTCCAATACCGCTATCTGCGCGGTGTCTCCGGCACGGCGCGCCTCGGTAAGAAGATTTGTTTTGATTTCTTTGCGCTGGGCTTTTAGTTGCGCTTTGGCGTCTTTGAAAGTTTGCTCCAAAAGTTTATCCCGCGCGTCAAATTCGTCATTTAATGTTTTGGCAAGAGTGGATACATCTTTGCCAGATGTTTTCTCTTCACTTACAATCTCTGCGGCATACGCGACATTGGCCCGAAGAAGCGACTCGGCTATTGCAAGCCCCTTGGCGTTAACGCCTTTTTTCTCAACTATGATTTTAATCTCCGCAATACGTTCTCCCGCAAATTCAATTTGGAGCTTGGCTTTGGCCTCGGGATTGAAGGTAAAAAATTGTCGTAGATTTTCGCCTAGACGATCAAGGAAGTAGAAAGAACTTTCGGGAGTTAAACCGGCTGAAGGAAGTGCGACTTGCGAGCTTTGCGCAAATACTGCGCCGCCTACAAACAAACTTGATACTAACATCGCCGTTGCAATGATTTTTTTCATAAATTTTTGTTGGTTAATTATTATGTTAATAATAGCATAAACTCGACCAAATTTCTACAATATGGTTACTTTAGATAAATTAAATACGTATTTCCGTCAGTAAAAAATTGATCTCCAGAAAAATTTGTGCCAAGCGTCGGCTCAACAAATTTTTCTTTTGTAAAACTTGATATAACTCCCGCGCTTTCTAAATCAGAAAATAAAAGCTCTTTCTCTGTATCAATATCCGGTTTTATGGTGTGAGTGATAAGCCACTTTACGCCAACATCTTGGCTCGCTGTTCCCACATAAACACGATTGCCGTCTTGAGTTTCAAATTGCGTGCGCCAAAATCTCGCATGATGTCGCTCGCGGACATTTTGAGCTTCGGTCGGTTTTTCAAAACCAAAATCGTGTACCTTGGCGTTCCAAAATGAGGGCGTCATCGGCGCAGTAGGATAATTTTCTTTCAAGATCGCGGACTTGGCAAGTTTCGCTACGGATACGAAAGTCGCAGAGTCGGCACGATACCAACTAGCCTTTTGCATAGCGTCCGCAAGCAACTGGTCACTTTTAGCAATCACAACAAAACTTAACGGCTCTTGCTGTTCGCCAATCAATGTTTCGGTAAAATGAGAAATCTGTTTATCTCCAAATACGTCTAACACATTGGCGGCTACAATTACACTCGGTGTTTCTTGGCGCGCGATAGGCGGGTTGTAATGGAGAGCAAAATTCACATAGAAAGCAAGTTCGGCAAGGATAAGAACCGAAACGACGATTTTTGTTTTCTGCGTCGCAGTAAATGACAGCAATGGCTTACGATGTTGCAGCCATTCCGAGATCGTAATTCCTATGAGAAGCCAGAGCGCGCCTAAAAGATAGCCGCCCCATACATCGCTCAAAAAATGAACGCCGAGATAAAGTCGGCTTAATCCAATCGCAAGAATCAATGTAATACCAAAAAATAGCGCATTGATTTTATACTTCCAATTTTTTATTTGCCTAAATAAGATGTATACAAGAAAACCGTAGAACGCGATGGCTATGGTTGCGTGTCCGCTTGGAAAAGAAAATGAGTCTTCAATATACCATGCGACATCCGGTCGTGGACGATGAAATGCCAATTTTCCGAGAGAGTTAAAAAGCCCACTTCCGATAATCGTTACCCAAAGAAGGAGCAGATATATTCTTTTCTTCCATAACCAAAGAATGAGAGAAAGAACGACCGTAGCACTTATTACGATTTGCCATTTTCCAAGCAAAGTTATCCAAGTGAAAATTTTTACAAGCTCGGTGTCTCGGAAAGCGAATAAAAGATTGGCTACGCGCATATCCGCCGCAACAATAACGTCAGAAGTGATAATGTCCTGAATAATGCCGAAAAAGAGAGAAAGAACGTACGCAAATGCGATAAATAAAAGAGTGAGGGGAAGCCCGGAAAAATTTTCTCTGTTTAATCTTCGTTCGAGGAATTGAAAGAGGGTCGGATGATTTTTGACAAAATGCTCCACATCGGGATTAGTAATGACTGCATTTTTTATTGAGATTAGTATTGATTTTAGAAAATGAAAGAGTTGTCCGCTTTTCTTTACGATAAGCCAAATGACAACTAGCAATAGAAAGAAAGAGAAAAGGAAAATGCCCGTTCTTGATGACCATATTTCTATCGTCTTGATTGCCCCGCCAAAGAAATAACCGAGAAGAAGATGAGTCGTTGCCCACAAAAACGCACTGGTTACATTCCATAACAAAAACGACCATTTGTTCATTTTAGATAACCCTGCGACAAATGGAACGATTGGCCGAATTGGGCCGATAAATCGGCCAAGAAAAACACTCTTATTGCCGTGCTTCCTAAAAAACTGTTCACCTTTTTCTAAATGACTGATTTTTAAAAATTTATTTTCAGCGCGAAAAAGTTTTGTTCCTCTCGTCCCCAAGTAGTAGCTTAAACTATCTCCGAGTATCGCACCGATTGCGGCAAACCAAATCAAATCCCCGAGATCAAGATATCCTTGAGCCGAAAAGAAGCCTGCGAGCACAATGACAATAGCTCCGGGAACTACCACCCCGACAAAGGCCAATGATTCTAATAAAGAAACCAGCGCGACAACCCAATAGCCCCAAATACCGAGGTGTTGAAATGTCGGCAAAAAAGAATTTAGAAATTCCATAATTATTCCTTCATTAGGTCGTCAAGCGAAATTTCTAACGCTTCGGCGATTTTTTTAACTGTTTCAATTGTCGGGTTTGGCGTTGCGCCCGCTTCAATTTTGGCGATGGTATGAAAAGCGAGATTGGCCCTTTTGGACAGTACATCTTGAGAAATACCAAGTTTGTGTCGGTATTTCTTCATATTGTCGGCGATTGTGGATTTTGGCTTTGACATAGTTCGTATAACTATACTATGATAGTTAGTGGTGGTTAGGAAGTTTCCTATCATCGTTTAGTATATGAGATTTTTCATTTTTTATCAAATGAATTTTAGGGAGTTCCTTAACCTTTTCCGCGCAGGGAGGGAGGGGCAAGGAAAAGAATTGGAGCCCGCAAAAATTTCCGTCCGTCCGAGCGAGGGAATGGCGGAAGGGGGGTGCGGGTATGCTATGCCACATCTCATCTCTACACTCTACTGATTTTGAGAAAAATCGCTAAAAATTTCTTAATACAAAAACCCAGTAGATTCTCTCATACTGGGTTTGGGGAGGAATCCTCCGCTTGCTCCGCTGTTTTCTTTTGGCGGAATTCGGGCAAGTATTGAGAAAAGAATGGAAAGTTGATATAATTGATTTGCAAGTCATATAAGTATTATATCACTTTCCATACATTATAATCTACTATGTCCACAATAGGCAAGAACATCAAGAAATTTCGGCAGGAAAAAGAGCTTTCGCAAGAAGCTTTCGCAAGACAAGCTCTCTAAACTTGCCGATTTATCACTTAATACGGTTGTTAAGATAGAGTTGGACGAAAGCCCAAATCCGACGATTGAGACGATCCAAAAAATTGCGAAAGCTCTTGATGTTTCGGTTGATGACCTTTTGAAAAAATAGTTATGCAAAAACCATATTACGAAAAACCAAATTTTACTCTCTACCAAGCAAACTGCTTGAATGTTCTTGCTGAACTTCCAGAAAATTCGGTTGATATGGTTTTTGCTGATCCTCCCTATCTACTCTCAAATGGAGGTTTTACTGTCCACGCCGGACGGCAAGTGAGTGTTAATAAAGGAGCGTGGGACAAAAGCAACGGATTGAAAAAAGATTTTGAATTTCACCTTGAATGGATACAAGCCGTCAGGCGTGTATTAAAACCGCACGGCACGCTTTGGATCAGCGGAACTTATCACTCAATTTATCAATGCGGTTTTGCGCTTCAAGTCGCAGGATTCCATGTGCTCAATGATATTGCATGGTTCAAACCGAACGCATCGCCAAATTTAAGTTGCCGTTTTTTCACAGCAAGTCACGAAACAATTGTTTGGGCGAGAAAAGACAAAAAGGCAAAACATATTTTCAATTACGACTTAATGAAAAACGGCACTTGGCCGGAAGATGCATTAAAAAAGCCCGGGCTTCAAATGCGTTCGGTTTGGTCTATGGGAACTCCAAAGCCGATTGAAAAGAAATTTGGCAAACACCCGACACAAAAACCCGAGGACTTATTGAAAAGAATCGTGCTTGCGAGTACAAATAAAGGCGATCTCGTTCTTGATCCATTCACGGGAAGCTCAACGACTGGAATCGCCGCACATTTGTTCGGTAGAAAATTTATCGGAATTGATCTTGATAAACAATTTTTGGATGTGTCCATAAAGCGATTTGAAGAACTGGATCGCAATTTGCAAAATAAGAAAGCAAAAATATGAAAATCATCACCCGCGCTATTGCAATAAAAAACTTGAAGAAATATATCGGCCAAGATTTGCGAAAATTGGCTTTGGAGCACGGCATTACGACCTACGAAACAGGAAAGCAAAACAAGGGCTGGAAAGGCCTTGTTTTGGAACGCTTGGCCGGACTTCAAACTAATATATCAAAAGCTCCCAATGGGCTTACTTACGAATTAAAGTCAGTTGCTTTCCGCACGGTAAAGGGCGAGCTTGTGCCGAAAGAAACAATGGCGATAACAATGATCAACCCCGAGGAATTGAAAGCCCATTCATTTTTTGAAAGTCATGTTTGGGCAAAGCTCAAAACCATTGTTTTTTGTGCGGTGCAGTGGAACGGAAAAAACTCGGAGGCAGGAGAATTGTTAAAAGTAACGAGCTTGGATTTTGCCGAGGATGATGAATTGATAAAAGAAATCAAAGCAGATTATGACTTCATCCGCAACAAACTTATCACACAAGGTTTTGAAGCTTTGACGGGAAAAGACGGCAAGTGGATACAAGCTCGCCCGAAAGGCCCCGGTCATGGGTCGGTCAGTCGTGCATTTTATGCACGGACATCTTTTGTGAAAAAGATTTTTGAGATAGCAAGTTAAGGAGTATAACTTGTAACAAAAAACCCGCCTAGTGATAGGCGGGTTTTTTGTACTTGACAGGGGATTATGGTGGGTATACACTTATCAATAAGGTTGAGAAAAAGGTAATAGCAGAAATGCTCATTTACAAGGCACATTTGACATTTTCATTACCTTGCAATATTATTGAGTGGTCGCTATAATAACATTAACGCCATAAAATATGGACAAAAACGAATTACAATCAACAAATAAGCTTTTGAGGGTAATAGTCGCTTTGCTCCTCCGTCGGCGGGACGAGCAGACGCTTACTTTACGCCAACAGATAGAGATTTTGAACGATTTGGGCATTAAGCCAGTCGAGATCGCCGAAATATTAGGTCGAAACAACACATACATTAACAAGGAGCTTTCGGGAATCCGAAAGAGCCGTAAACAAACAGAATAAATATGGCAAACGAAAAACAGAAAAAGGAGCAAACCACAGATGATCTTTTGCGCGATTTACTAATCGTGCAACTCGGCCTTGCTGGCTTAGCTCAACATCAAATTCGGGAGATTGTCGGCGTGGATATTCACCGCGTAAATCGGATTGTTAAACACTTTAAGAAAATCACGAAATAAACTTATGGAAAAAAATACCAACCAAACTGTTGAGAAAAAACTTGATGCTGTAATCGGGCTTTTACAACATCTTGTCGCACTGGAACTTTCTAAAAGCGGTGTGACGCAAGAAGTAATTGGCAAACGCCTCCATGTTGCGAAAGCAACGGTCGTGGAAATGTTAAAAGGAATAAAAAAAGAAAATTAAACTTATGACTGAAAAAATACTTTTGGAAGTTTCTAAAAAACTAAATGTCCTGATCGCCCTTTCTTTGCGCCAGTTGCTTGGTGATAAAGAATTTGCCGCTGGCGAAAAAAGAAAGCAAGGCGTTGGAGAATTGGCACGCTACTTCAATACTATGGGACTTGATGCAAAAGATATCGCAGAGATTACGGGCGCACCGCTTCAAAGCATTAGAACATTATTAACACCAAACCGAAGAAAATAATATGGACAACAAACAAGCAGAAAAAATAATTGATCTTTTACAAAATTTGTTTATTTTAGAGGCGAAAAAGAATGGCTTAACAAGTGAGGAAGTTAGAAAGATATTAGGCGTAAATAATAATAAAATCTTTAAGATTTGGAAGTTATCTAAGCCAGAAAAAAGAAAATAAGGTAGATTTATGTCTAAATTAAAGCCAGAAATTTTAACCAATCTGTCTAAAAAACTCGAGTTGTCAAAAAACTCAGTAAGACAGTACATCTCTCGCGAGAGAACAAAACACCCCAAAGCTACGCTAAACGCAGCCGCTCAATTATTTGCGTTGAGTAATAAGACAACTGTCTTAAGAATGTTAGATAAAGAAGATCGAGCTACCTTGCCGTCCAATATTGAAATGGCAAAAGAAAAGGTAATTATAGAGAATAAAAAAAGAGGGAAGAAAGAGAAGAAAATGCAAATTCTTGTTGATTATGAAACAACAGAGCATTTTAAAAAAGGACATATTCACGAACTCAATAAAACTTACACTTCTGGTTGTAATACTGCAGTTTTTATTCTTGGGAGGAAAATTGTTGAAAATTTAATCATAGATATTCTCAAAAAGAAATATCCTGAAAAAATAAAAGCAAACAAAGAGCTTTATTTTGATACAGCGCAAGGTCGGCTTAAAGATTTTGAAGTTATACTAAAAAATTTAAAGAGCAAGAAAAGTGATTTTGGTAGCGAAAACAAGGCAGTTGAAAGATTGTGTGATTTGGCGAAAGTTCTTAAAGATGACGCTAATAACAAAACACATTCTTGGTATCATTTGGTAGAAAATAAAAAAGAAGTTGAAAATTTGAATCTTAAAGCAATTATTGAGATAATTAAAAAACTTGAAAAAGAGGTTGGTATAAGATAATACCGCCCGAATTCCGCCAAAAGAAAACAGCGGAGCAAGCGGAGGATTCCTCCCCACACCCAGTATCAGGGGAGGAGCTGGTATCGATTTCCGCCTCTGTTGCCCCAATATAAAATAACCAGCATTCTCTCACAACATTCTGTGGGTATCTGATACCCACAGAATGTTGTGAGCTAACGATATTATTAACGATTTTATTTGCGTCTGTGGGTATCTGATACCCACAGAACCACAGAATTTAATTACATGCCATTGCGGCGCTCGCGCCAGTTATGTATACTTTTTATTATTGATAAAATTACTAACTAACTTTGAATTGCGAAATGCAAAAAATATGGTCTTGTTGAGCAAAAACATTCAAAAGACAAACAGTTTTTGCGACCCGAAGACTTGAATTTTTTGCATTTCGCAATTCAAGATAACTAATTGCAAATTAAAAAAATATTATGGAAAATAACATGAATAATATTCCGCAAAAACCATCTGCGCAAAACGGTATAGGTCCGGTAATAGGCTCAATAATAGTGATCGTGGTAGTTATTGCCGGGGGTTTTTATTTTTGGGGAAGCAAAATTGCCAAAAATAAACAATCGGCGGAAATAGAGAATCAAGCGATGAGCGCATCTGCCGATGTTGGTTTCAATGAAAACGAAATTGATACCGGTGAATTGAATATTCCGGACGAAGAAATAATTTATAGTTTGTGAAAATATTTTTCAAAATATTCTTGAATTACGAAACGCAAAAATTTACGGTCTGGTTGAGCAAAAACATTCAAAAGACAAACAGTTTTTGCGACCCGAGGATCTAAATTTTTGCGTTTCATAATTCAAAGAAAATATGACAAAGACAAACAGGCAAAAAATATATCAGACAAAAAAGGTCAACAGACTTGAAAATTCCGAAATTGAATTTGAGAGCGAGATTGGAAGCGAGCATCTGAAAAGTTACAGGGACAAAGCTCTTGAAAAGATGAGGAAAGAAGCCGAGTTGCCGGGCTTCAGAAAAGGCCATGTGCCGGAATCAATGCTCGTCGGAAAAGTCGGCGAACTGTCTATTCTTGAAGAGGGCGCTTAT